>CALRCC010000012.1 GCA_943354465.1 Candidatus Ryanbacteria bacterium | reverse complement strand
GGTGGAGCTCCCTGTCGCTCGCTCGAGGACAAAACTTGTCTCGTTATTCGCAAAGTCGCGCCATTTGAGTGCGGCATACGGTGGTGTGGTGGTAGCACCCGCACGAGCAGAAAGCTTACCTGGCGCACGTGGCGCAAGATACGTATCTACACCCTTTGCTATGTATGCGTACCCGGAACGAAGCGTGCCACCAAACGCATATACTCTATAGAAGACATCTTGATTGAGTGGAGCACCGTAATCACTAAAGTTTGCGATATTCGCCGTCGT
Source organism: Candidatus Ryanbacteria bacterium (assembly GCA_943354465.1). Taxonomy (GTDB): domain Bacteria; phylum Patescibacteriota; class Minisyncoccia; order Ryanbacterales; family GWA2-47-10b; genus SICQ01. The sequence continues at coordinate 12,538 of CALRCC010000012.1, read as the reverse complement.
AGTGGCAACACTCAAGTAAAGTCCTAACGCATAGTCATATCTTTGGATGACAAACCCACTCTCGTTGGTTGATACATCCCTCCAATTGAGACTTACGCTTGGTGGTGTTGAAGTTGAGACAAAGTGACCAACAAGACTTGTAGGCGCTGCTATTGATGTTGGTGGTGGCGGAGGTAATGGATCACTGGTCAACGTGCGCATGGTAAATGGAAATTGCTGTACGCCATATCCATTTGACCAATCCGCATGAGAATTTATCGATGGATAAACCCCCGGAGTGGTTGTACTGAAGCCGGTCCAGAGAAAACTCTTGGCAACCGTTGGGTAAAACCATGTATTTTCAATGTCATTTATTTGCCCGACATTACGCTTGAGTGTCGAATAATGCGTATCAGCATGCAAACGCATTGAGAGTACCGCTGTCAGCCCATTGCCGTACATCGTGTTTGCTCGCAGCATATACATCTTTGAAGTCCCGTCGGACACGATACGATCAGGGGCGGCGTCATCAAAGACAATACGTAGATAATCAGCGTTTGCTGAACCGTCATACGGATCTCCATCCATAGAATTTATGGTTGTAGCGTTTACAGCACCACTTGGTCCGAATAGCTGGAAATCCCGCACAATAGCACCAGATGTAGCGATATCAAAAGCTACAGAGCGCAGACCGACAGGGTTCCCTGTACCAGCAGTAACCGTAAAACAATAGAGGTTAGCGCTGACCGCTAATACACCGCAAGGATTTACACTAACGGTTGGAACTGAGCGAAATACTCGTACACCCTGTGCACGACGATCGGGAGAATTGGCAAGGATTAGCGAACCCGAGGTAGTGCCTAGAGCATAATTGCCATTAATACCGTTATTGTCTCCATCATAATCAATGCGTATTAACCCACCGATATTTTGCGTAGGTGAGACAGCATTGATCTGAGCGAGATCACCCTTGATAGTGATGACTTTTGACTGCCCCTGGGGAATTGATAGATTAAGAATTGATGAGGTTGCGTTGTTGGTAGGAAAGACTGCCGACCCCAACTGCGTGGTACCGTCCCAAATAGTTATTGTCTGATTTTGTAAAATCGAGGGTGTACTTGATGCTGGCGCACCCCATTGGAATGCGAGCTGCTTGAGTACCATCGATTCATTAGGATTGCCTTCTATAATATAGGAAGCCAGAGGTACTCCCGTAGACCCTGCTTGCGCTACACGATAGGGAGTAGATGTTGCTGAATTTTCAAATACACGGAATGTTTGTTGTGAACCAACAAAAGTGACAGCGCCACTAGCGTATGGGACCAATGTCTCTGCGACATCACCCCCTGTTTGTACACTCGATACGTTCCAATTGAGTGATCCGCTTGAAAAATCAAACCGCACAATAGCACCTACAGAAGCACTACTTGAGATATCACCCAACAATCGTAGAGATTTTACCGTTCCGCGTGATACTGCCAGCGGAGCATCAAGCGTAAAGGTCAGCGTTTCAGTATTACCAGTTGGATTAACCACATTGGCACCAGTAGTAATCTGAGTAGTGCCATCAAATAAGCGCAAGTTTGCGATACTACCTCCCAAGGCGACTGATGAAGTCGCGGTTTTACGAATCTGTATCATCGCCACACGAACATCATCACTTGATTGACCAGCGTCAAGCGAAAACCTACCGAGCTCGATCCCCGAAGAACCCACGAGCACATTGTTTGAGATATAGATTGGGCCCACAACAAGTCGCGCAGTTTTAATCGTGAGCAACGGTCCGCTCACACTACCTACCGGCTGCAACGGCACCGACTGACCCGTGCGCGTATTCAATACTTGCCAACTATCAAAATTTGGATTTGCCGAAACATGCAGGGTCTGGTTACTACTAAAGTTACTCCCGATATTTCCCTTCACCGCGTACACAGAATTGCCCGGCAACGCGACGAACTCATCGGTAATTGTTACCTTGCCATTCACAGAATTGAAAGGTCCTGCTACAAGCACATTGCTTGCATTATAGATGGAGACATTTGTAACACTATCAGCTGTCCCTGGTGTACCAGATGCATGAACTGTAAAGACTGTTTTTTTCAGTGCGATAGAATCAAGACCTTGCACATTAAAGTTAAAAAGACCAAGAGTTACTTGCTGCCCGCCTGCAGCAATATTTTGTGGGCTCATAGCGCCTGCCGACAAAGTCAACCCAGAAACATCGCCACACTGACGAGCGATACCATCTCGAGTTCTTTGTAGAACCTTTCCATATTCAGGGTCGCTCTGATTTGGATAGGCGATACCAAACTCTCGTTGAAATGCTCGTACCACGTTACCCGTGCGACTACCATAATATCCCGTGACAAAATCGCTCTTGTCAGTGACTTGATTGAGCTGACTCCAATACGTCGCGCTGTACCGACCCTTGTATTGCCATAAAAATTCTTGCAACGCTGTTACTTGACCTCGCTCGCGTACGATAGGATTGCGCGTGATAATAGCATCCGCACTACCACTCTTGAGATCAGAGATAATGCGTGGCGATGGACATGCGATGGGAGGCAATGACAACGATGACGCATCACCTGTCGCTGCAAGCTGTATCTCAAGATCATTGATCGTGTTGAGTGCAGAGAAAATTTGCGCTTGTACTGAATTAATCTCTTCTTGCGAGAGATGTGATGCGCTCGCCACCGACCCGACCATGAGCATCAATGAAGCTGCGCCGACAATAAAAAATTGCGGCTTGAAAAAGTAATTCATACTTTTAGTAAATAATATTTGATAAATAATCCACCTGCGTAAGCGACCAACTTGACGCGCACTTTTTAAAAAGAAAAAAGTATACCTTTATTGTAGAAAAGATATTGATTTTAATCGAGTATATATAGAAGATTTACTTGTGTATAACTAAGGTGAATTCGCCCTTGATCTTTTTCTCTTTTTCTAAAGAGTCTTTGATAGAAACTATACTCATTCTTAATGTTGTTTCATAAACCTTACTAATTTCTTTTATGAGCACGGCCTCAAACATTGATAAACCTATATCAGAAAGCTCTGAAAGCGTCTTTAAAATCCTATGCGGTGACTCATAGATCACTACAGGATATGGTGAGGCTACGACTTCCTCAAAAAATGCCTTTCTCCCCTTTTTGACTGGTGGGAATCCAAGAAAAGTAAATTTGCTGTCTTTCAATCCTGCGATTGATATTGCTGCTGCGATCGCTGACGCGCCAGGTATAGGTATGATAGAAACTTCTGGTAATTCTTGCACTACACGCGATACCAAATATGCACCAGGGTCAGCAATACCAGGAGTACCTGCATCAACGACATACGCGATAGATTTTCCTTCCGCAAGCAAATGGATAACGCCATTGAATGCGTTGCGTGGCGAATGTTCGTGAAGTGAGATAAGGCGCTGATGAATATCGTAGTGTGATAAAAGTTTGCGTGTATGACGCGTATCTTCAGCGACGATCACATCAACATCGCGCAACACATCAAGTGCACGAAAAGTTATGTCTTTGAGATTGCCTATCGGAGTTGCAACTATATAAAGCATAACGCTACCCTACCACACGCGCGCGCCGATTTGAATGCTGTGCTGATTTGCCCACCCATGATTTACTTCTAAAACACGATTAACATTATCGGGAGACAATATTTTTGTAAGCCCGTCACTAATCGCTGGCAGATGACTAACGCCAATCACGATATCATTATGCATCCAAATAATATCGAGAGGGATATAAGTATTTTTATTCCAGAATATTTTCTTGCCAGAATCTGCAAACAAAAACAGCATACCAGAGTCTTTGGCAAGTGTTGCGCGATGCATAAGCCCCTGCTCTAATTCTTGTGGAGTTACGGCGAGCTCAACTACGACCGCGTGGCCATCAACGATAACTTTACTAGTATCTTTCTGCTCGCCCCCCCTCATGACGCCCGTCTGATACAAATATGCAGATGATGCAAACATCATCGCGAACATCAATACAAAAAATATTTTCTTTATCATGTGTTTATAGATAAATCTGCTTCTTTAAATCTATCACAAATAAAGCTACAATAAAAAAATGAATCGCGCCATCATACTAATCATTTTTATTGCAATCGGATTTTTATTTTCTTGGAACACACAAGTGACTCAAGAGATTTTTGAACGACCAGCACAACCAGAGATAACAATCATCCAACAACCACCGCCCCCTCCACCAAGCGCGGAGCCTGACGATCAAATACAAAAACCTAAAACAATACTAGAAAGCCCAAAACCAGCGCAAGCAATATTGCCACCTGTACCGCCAAAACTAATAGAGCGGTCCGAACTTTATGCGAAAGGCGTTTTGGCAACAGTAAATTTTCTATGCAAAAATACAAACGACACCTACACATTGGCTACGGGCGCTATCATTGACCGACATGGATACATAATCTCAAACGCGCATATTGTAGATAAAAAAAATATGCAACCAACTTGCGTGATTCGAGCTGGCTCGCCCGCGAAAGAAATAGGTGAAGCAAAACTTGTTTTTATGCCGAACGACTATCATACGATTACAGACGGGCAACAACAAGCACGAATGGATATATCAATATGGAAACTAACAGGCACTAAAAGCGATTGGTCGTACTGGGAGATTGATTTTGATAACGTATCAAAAAAAGATGATCAGCTTTTTACACAAAGCTATCCTGCGGAGCTATTGTCTAGCGAGATTATTTTAAAAAACTTGTGGTTAACATTTTCAAGCGCCATAATCTCTGAAGTCGATGGGTCTGTGATCGCGTCACGCGCTACTATCGCCGCACAACACGGATCATCTGGTGGCGTGCTTATAGAACCATACACCGGCAAATTGCGTGGTATTATTTTTGCCATCAGCTCTGACACTATAAAAGCTATAAACGAACGGCTTTTGTATGCGATCGCACCTGCGCAAATCAATGCTCTAGTTTGGAAAGAAACCAAAAAACAATTCGGGGAGTACCTTGCGGCACTCCCCGAACCCGTATACTAGATAATTTATCTAGAGCGTCTTTAGATCAGCATCAATATCTTTGAACTCTGCGTCTAGATCAATATCTTTGGTAGCGTCTATATCTACATCGATTGATGTCGTTGAATCAGTAGCCTGCTCTGGTTGAACTTGTACTGTAGGGATAACTTCTAATACAACGGCTTCCTGTTGCAACATCCAATAATATACGCCACCGACAGCCAACAATATAATGACGATGACAACTGTAATAATTCGCCCCGTGTGAGACTCGTTGCCTCCACGCGGTTGCGGGTTAAAATTTGGCATACTTGGTGATGGTGAATCCATAGTAGAAAAATATTAACTAATAATTATTATCGTGCTGGCGTAGTAGTAGCCGTAGATGTAGGCTCGTCATTGATGCCTGGTATTGCTTTGAGGGCTTCAACAGCAGTCTTGACGGCTTCACGCGCGCTCTTTACAGAATCGTGCAATTTTTTGAGGTCGTCATGCATGGTTTTACGTACGGCGCTTATGGTGGTGCCGAGCTTGGTTTCTGTCGTGATAATGACAGGATATGTCTTACTTTCGGCGGCGGCGACCAACGTCTTTGCCGTGTCAATCAACCCACGCGCCTTAGTGACGGCAGACTCAACCTGCGCCGTATCTTTGCCATTGGCAAATGCCTTATCAGCGCGAGTATCTACCTTGCCAAGAACTCCAGTAAGATTTACGAGCATACTGTTGAAATGATCAAGCGTTTTGTCATGGACGACTTCCATGCGTGAATCAAGACGCTCTACAGTAAGCTTCTTGCGCTCATCTTTGATGATATTGAGTTTACCTTTGAGTGCGGTGCGACCCTGCTCTATCTTTATTTTGGCAGATTCTCTGCGAGCTTGTACTGTGATCATGTGAGCTTGCCAATCATCGTGCATGCTTGTCTGAAACGCTTTACGGTCTTGCATGATGCCTTTATGCAACTCCATGCGCTTTTCTGGAGTACTGGTACCAGCGCGAAATGCTCTGCGCTTTGCGTCTATATCCATATGAAGATCGACGCGGTCTTTGCGGATCTCCGCCTTGGTATCCATACGGCTATCCTTGACATCTTTTCGCTTATCAAGATTTTCTGCTTGCTTCTTCTGATTAAAGTCTTTTGTCGCCTCCATACGATCCTTATTGAGCTCTTTATACGGACGTGCAGGCTTTACTGCTGGCGTACCTGTATTGGAGACATCTTGAGCGAAGACAAATGGCACAAAACTAAAAGCGCCTGCGACTGCTAAAATAACAATTTTTTTCATACTTAGAAAAGAATCCTAGATTTTATGCGCCGATAATATATATAGAGATTATACTACTATATTTTGAAATAAGCCACTCATGATACTTACTATTCTTTAGTCAAAAAACCGCCTGCCTGATGCTTCCACAAAACAGAGTAAAGGCCATTTTTCTTGATGAGTTCGTCATGAGTGCCATCTTCTATAATTTTGCCGTGGTCAAGAACTATAAGTCGGTCCATTGCACGAAGTGTTGAAAGACGATGAGCGATTGCAATGACCGTGCGCCCCTGCATAAGATTAAGAAGTGCTTTTTGTACCGCCACCTCACTCTCACTATCCAGAGAACTCGTGGCTTCATCGAGCAACAAAAGTGGCGCGTCTTTGACAAACACTCGCGCTATCGCGATACGCTGGCGTTGGCCACCTGATAGCTTCACCCCTCGCTCACCTACCAATGCATCATATCCTTGTGGAATTGCGCGTATAAACTCGTGAGCTTCTGCCGAGCGAGCTGCGCGCTCAACCTCTTCGGACGTTGCATTGTCTTTGCCATATTCAATGTTGTGCCTTATAGACCTGTGAAAAAGCATTGGCTCTTGTGGCACGATGGCAATCGCATGACGCAAACTTTCTTTGGTGATACCTGCGATATCCGCGCCATCAATATTGATGGCTCCGCTGTTCAGGTCATAGTGGCGTAACAAAAGTTTTACGAGCGTTGATTTACCAGCGCCAGATCTGCCAACCAAGCCCACCTTTTGTCCTGCCGAAATAGTAAACGAAAGATTTTCAAATACACGCGTGCCACCATAATCAAATGAGATATTATCAAAGATAATCTCGCCTTTTTTAATAACAATATCTTTGGCGTCTTGACGGTCGGTAACGCTATGATCTACCAAAATATCGGACAAGCTTTCTTCTACGGTACCCCACACATCGGCAAAGCTGTTGAACTTGTTGCCAATAAATGTCAGACGATCTTCCATAAAAATCACGACCGTAAGAATCAAGATTATATCGCCTGGCGTGATACTACCTGCGCGCGCAAGCGTGATAACACCCCAAATCATGCCACTGATAAATACGGCCTGCAAAATATTGTTAATGATTAGCACTGTCTCGCCGTAAGTCCAATTGCGTAGCCCTGTGGTGCGTCTATAGATAATAAACTTTTTTATACGTTCAAGCTCAAAAGGTCGTCGTGCGTATTCTTCTACCGCTCCCATATTTGTAAGCATATCTACAGTGGCCCCTCCCAATTCTGTCTCCGCTCGTTGAGTTGCTGCAGAAATGGGTACGCGCCTACGCGAGAGTACAACGTTGAGTGGCGTAATGACAGCAACCCACGCGAGAAAAATATAGGCAATATTTGCGTTGGTAGCAAACACGATAATAAAACTAGCGATAACCGAGACGATAAAGCCAAGAAACGACCAGAGAAGCTGATCGACAATATCTTTGACGCCATTTGCTGCATGCGTAATTTTGCTTGAGAGTGATCCTGCAAATCTATCAGAAAAATATTGGTGACTGTGACGCGTCACATAGGAAGTGAGCATATAACGGCCAGTTGCACGCGTGCCAGTGACCCATCGCATACCGGCAAAACCACTCGCGCGCCATAAAAGATTTGAACCAAGCGTGATCGCGACGTAGGCTACCGCTCCCCACGCCAGATCGTCATACGCAGAGCGCGTCGCGGCATCCACAATGGCTTTAAACGCATACGGAATTGCCACCGAACTTGATGCGGCAAGTACAACCGCGCCAAGCGCCAATGTCATCCAAAAGTGATACGGGCGTGAAGACGCGAGCAAAAACCTCATCGGGCTCGTGCTTTTTGTTATATTGTCAGGCCATTGTGACTGCATAGATCACCAGTATAGCCCGAAATACCCTTTTTTGGAATTATACCCCCTTGAGCCAACGAGTGGCCTCTTGATAACACTTTTTGCAAAGATGAAACTTTCTTACTGTATTTCCTTTTGGTGGACTCAATAAAATACCGCCAAACTCTTTGAGTTCTTTTTTACACTTATCGCATTTTGGTTTTATGGCCATACTACACTCCGTGGCACTTTTTGAACTTCTTGCCTGATCCGCAGTAGCATGTGTCGTTGCGGTTTAACTATAAATATCATGTGTACCGACATCCAAAAATAAAACACTGTCATTCGTCAGAAAAATAAATTTGATTCTATATTTACGCGTAATGGAAAACGCCCACGCTTCCTTATCTACACCGTGAAGTTTATGGGTATCGAGACGAGCGTCAAATGCATCGGCACGAAAAAATACTTCGCGCTGTTTCGCTTGTTCCTTAATTGCTTGGGGGAGTTTTTTATACGATTTTATAAATCTACTCGTGATAACAACCCCGGCAATACGCATGATTACTAACCAAGATCAGATAAAGATTTGATCACCTTCGTCCTTCCTCGATCATGTTCTCGCAATCCACCAGCAACAAGCGAATCAAGTTTTTTTGCTTCGTTGCCGTGTAAGTAGTACATCGGCGCTGCCTGTTTTATCAGTTTTTGATATTCTTTCACAGACAAAATAACGACGCCACCCTGTCTTTCAATTTTTGTTTTAGGAATAGAAATAGATGTCATAACTTGATACTACAGCTCTCAAAATTCACCGTCAATAGCTATGCCCCGTGGCACTTTTTGAACTTCTTGCCCGATCCGCAATAGCACAAATCATTGCGACCGAGGTCTTTGGTTCGTGCGTCTTTTACGATACGGTCGCCAACTGCGCGCTGTTCGTTGGTCACCATTGGTGCCTCTTGGTGATGAATGCGCGCGTCAGCGTTTATCTTGAATACATTTTCTATAAACGTATTGGCTAAGTTTGTATTGAATGTTTTAAATAGTTTGTGAGCTTCATTTTTATATTCTACCAATGGATCTCGTTGGCCGTACGCGCGAAGCCCTACTGATGAACGAGTGTACTCCATAACTTCCAAATGATCGCGCCAAAACATATCTATGATTTGCAAAAACAACCCACGAGCATTCTGCAAAAAGAGCTCGCGGTTGGCGTTCATACGCACATGATACTCGGCCTCAAGAACTGAGATAAACCCTTCTGGCAGATCGATAGATTCGGGAATGATAAGTTCTTCGTCACCCTTATGCATAAGTGCGGCAAATATTTTTTTAGACTCTTCGGGCGTCTCATTGGATGCATGTATACCTCTGGCAAACTCGGCGATAAATGTGCGTATTTTTGTATCAATCTCATCTGTAGAGGCGCGAAGCATCTCACGGCGCATACGATACACGGCCGTGCGTTGTTTTGATAACACATCATCGTACTCAAGCAGGTGTTTGCGTGAATCAAAATGTAACCCCTCAATCTTGGTTTGCGCTTGCTCGATAGATTTTGTGACAAGGCCCGCCTCAACTGGTTCATCTTCTGGGATACCTAGCTTGCCCATCAAACCCTTGATACGATCGGATGCAAAAATACGCAAAAGATCATCTTCAAATGAAAGAAAAAAACATGACTCGCCCGGATCGCCTTGGCGCCCTGCGCGACCACGAAGCTGATTATCAATACGGCGCGCCTCATGCCGCTCGGTACCTAGTACGTAAAGACCGCCAAGAGACCGCACTTTATCAGCGTCCTCTGGTACTGGTGGTGTGCCGCCCAAAATAATATCAACACCGCGACCAGCGATATTGGTCGCAAGCGTTACAGCTCCAAGCTTGCCTGCCTGCGCGATGATTTCGGCCTCTCGCTCGTGATTTTTGGCATTGAGCGCATTGTGTGGCACCCCTTCGCGCGTAAGAATCGCTGACAAAATTTCATTTTTCTCAATTGATGCTGTACCCAAAAGTACTGGCTGGCCTGCCTTGTGACGCTTTTTGATTTCACGCGCGACAGCTACGAACTTACCGTGTTCAGTCTGATAAATACGATCTGAATGATCGCGGCGAACCATCGGCTGATGCGTAGGAATAACTGTTACATCGAGATTATATACTTTCAAAAATTCTTCACGAGAAGTCTCTGCTGTACCCGTCATGCCAGATAGCTTTTCGTACATACGAAAATAATTTTGAAACGTGATAGTCGCTAACGTGCGTGATTCTTTTTGAATCTCAACATTTTCTTTTGCCTCAATCGCCTGATGCAACCCCTCTGACCAGCGTCGCCCAGGCATCATGCGCCCAGTAAATTCGTCAACGATAATAATCTCATTATTCTTTACAACGTAGTGCCTGTCTTTGACAAACAAAGCTGATGCGCGAAGTGATTGCTCTAAATGGCGTACATAGCGAACGCCTTTTTCAGAATACATATCTGATATACCGAGGATCTTCTCAACCTTAGAGATGCCATCATCGTTTACCAACACTGCGCGATGTTTTTCATCAACCGTGTAATCAGTATCTCGTATGAGTTTAGGCGCGATACCTGCGAATACACGATATAAACTTTCCGCTTCTTCGTCTGGTGCGGAGATAATAAGTGGTGTGCGAGCTTCATCGATCAAGATTGAGTCTACCTCGTCAACAACTGCAAAATAATGCTCACGCTGACGCATGCCATCAATAGACGTGGCAAGATTATCACGAAGCCAATCAAAGCCATACTCGTTGTTTGTGCCATAAGTTATGTCTGCCTCGTATGCATCACGGCGCGTTGCTGGACGCAAGAAATCATCGACTACTTTGAAACTGCCAAGGTCATCGCGCTTTTTATCCTGTGCTGAACCCTCTGCGTATACTGGGTCATATATAAAAGAAGTGTCATGATTGATACATCCGACAGATAATCCCAAGAAATGGTAAATCTCCCCCATCCATACTGCATCACGGCGAGCCAAATAATCATTAACCGTGATTACATGCGCACCATTACCTAACAAAGCGTTGAGTGCTATAGGCAATGTCGCTGCCAATGTCTTACCCTCTCCAGTGCGCATCTCGGCTATCGTACCTTTGTGAAGCGCAATGCCACCCAAAAGCTGTACATCAAAATGACGCTTGCCTGACGTCCTTCGTGAAGCTTCGCGCACCATGGCAAACACACGAGGCAAAATCTCATCTAAATACTCGCGCGAAAGATCTGGATGAGCGCGAAAACCTGACATCTCCGCTCTGATGTCGGCATCGGATTTTGATTTGTACTCTGCCTCAAGCGCATTAATTTCTTCTACAATAGGTAAAAATGCGCGAGCCGCACGCTCACGAGAACCGCCGAAAAGAGATGAAAAAATACCCATAAAGTACTTTAGTGTACATCAAAAAAATCTCTTTTTCAAAGTGCTTAAATCTTTTTGAGAACTTTTTTAATCTTGCGAGCCGTACGAATGTCTTTGGTCTGCTTTTTGCCTTTAAATGATTTGATCTCACGCAAAAGCTCATTTTCTACCGCGTCAATTACCGCGTGCGGGTCTTCACCCTCTTCTTCGGCACGAAGAAGCGTTTTGCCAATCTTGAGATTGACCTCTACACGCCATATATTGCCCTTGCGGTGATGTCGCGACGCGTGCGACAACTCTACTTCGAGTAGCGCATCGCCCTTGCCAATAATGCGCGTGGCAGGCCCGATAATCTTTGCCTCAATATACGCGCGAATTGTCGTCGTAAGCTCTGTCTGCTTGCCCTTAATAATTGTTCTCATATATATAGTATAACGCTTATCAAATTAAAAACCGATGTATTGGACTTCTTCCTGCAGGTGCAAATCATATTTGCGATGCACATACTCTTTGATAAGACCTACAAGCATCACAACCTCTTCTGCCCGTGCGCTGCCATTATTGATCATGTAGTTGCCGTGTTTTTTAGAGATAGAGACGCCGCCAATGGCACGTCCCTTGAGGCCCAAATGATCAATAAGAAATCCCGCTGGGATCATCGAGTGTTGGCTGTATTCGGCCAACTGCGGGATAAAATGTAAAAGGCGTGAGCGCCGTTCTTTGCTCGCTGGCCACGCTACATTTTTAAACATACATCCGGCTGATGCCTCGCCGATATCTTGGCTCTTTGAGCGCCCTGCAGTATAGTGACGCACCATGCGCTGGCTGACCTCGGGGTCGCCTTTGCGCAACGCGAAAGTCGCCGAAAGTATAATGAGATTCGGCTGTTTTTTGAAAATGCTCTCGCGATAATTAAAATGGCAAAAATCATTGTCCTGCTCCGCGATCTTCCCTGTATTGGCGTCTAACACGCGGACAGTCTTGAGCACGTCTTTTATCTCGCCACCAAAACAACCAGCATTACCACGTACTGACCCGCCAACTGTGCCTGGTATACCGAT
>CALRCC010000011.1 GCA_943354465.1 Candidatus Ryanbacteria bacterium | reverse complement strand
ATCGCAATGCAATCACTCTACGAGTGGGATTTTAATGGTGCTGGTCCCGTGGTAGCTGAAGATATCATAGCGCGCAATCTTGAAGAATTTGGACCAGGACTTGATGACTCTGGTTTTGTACGCACACTTGTCATTGGAGTCGTTGAGAGAAAAGAACAATTGGACGCGATAATTGAGCGTGCGGCGCCAGAATGGCCAGTATCACAAATAGCGGTTATCGATCGCAATGTGTTGCGGATCGGGCTTTGGGAACTTCTCTTTGGCATTTACAAGGAGGTGCCCCCAAAGGTAGCAATAAATGAAGCCATAGAGCTTGCCAAAACATTTGGCGGAGAGAATTCCGGCAAATTCGTTAATGGTGTTCTTGGAACTGTATATCGTGAGTTGGGTGAGCCGGGCAAAGACGAGACGTCCAAAAAATATAGCCCCGACGAGCTTGAGGCACTACCGATTGAACCGCGCGCTGGAGTCGTTGTAATGCGTGGTGACAATATCGCTCTCGTGCATGATGTATTTGGTTATTGGACGCTTCCAAAGGGACGCATCCAGACCGACGAATCAGACAAAGACGGCGCTCGTCGCGCAGTAATGACTGAGCTTGGTATTGACAATCTTGAACTCTCGCACAAGCTTTGCGAGAACCAGTATGTGGCTCATGACCCAGAATCTGGCGCCGTGCGTAGACGCGTTGTTTATTTCTTAGGAGCTACAACGCAGAAAGATTTGCATCTTAAATCATCAGGAGGGCTTGTAGAGGCGAAATGGTTTCGTAAAGACGATTTAGCAGGATTAAAAATGTATGATGATATTCGTAAAATATTTGAGAATCTATGATTGACCCTATAGCATTTGAATCTACATTAGGCATCGCATTTAACAATAAGGATTTACTCGTTCAAGCATTAACGCATCGCTCGTATCTCAATGAAAATCCAGGATTTCGCCTCGGTCATAATGAACGACTTGAGTATCTAGGAGACGCCGTCTTGGAATTAGTAGTCACCGCGGATTTATTCGCGCGTTTTCCTGATAAGCCAGAGGGTGAGCTTACATCAATTCGTGCCGCGCTTGTTAACGCGGAAATCTTAGCTGGCATAGCTGCTGATATGAAGATGGGTGATTATTTATTGCTATCGCGAGGTGAGAAAAAAGATACTGGTCGCGCGCGTCATTATATTTTGGCAAATGCGTTTGAAGCGTTTGTTGGCGCCCTTTATCTTGATAGTGGATATGTAGCATGTGATGATTTCATAAAAAAATATCTTCTGAAGCATACAGGGGAAGTAGTAGAAAAGCGTTTGTGGAAAGATCCAAAAAGTTCGTTTCAAGAAGTGGCTCAAGATCGTGTTGGATTAACGCCAAATTATAAAGTATTACGTGAGGCTGGCCCAGACCATCAAAAGAAATTTTTTGTCGGAGTATACCTTGGTAGCGCTTTGGTCGCCGAGGGAAGTGGCCCATCAAAACAAGACGCGGAAGTAGAGGCCGCTGAAAACGCCCTTATTGCTAAAGGGTGGAATTAGAATGTATTTTAAAAGTCTTACGCTTTCCGGATTCAAATCATTTGGCAAGACGACGGTTTTTGAATTTCCATCACGCATTACATCAGTCGTAGGCCCAAATGGCTCTGGCAAATCCAACGTAGTAGAGGCGATTCGGTGGGTTTTAGGAGAGCAGTCCATAAAGTCGCTGAGAGGAAAAAAAGGAGAAGACCTTATTTTCAACGGGTCTGATAAAGCTGCGCGCTTAGGCAAAGCAGAGGTGAAGCTTATTTTTGATAATTCCAAAAAACAATTTCCGTATGAGTTTGATGAAGTCATTATTTCACGCCGAGTGATTCGTGACGGCACAAACGAATATTTACTCAATGGCTCGCAGGTGCGTCTAAAAGATATTTTTCAGCTTTTATCTACAGTTGGGTTTGGTTCTACCCAGCATCACATCATCTCGCAGGGCGAGGTAGACAGGATATTATGGGCATCGTCTCGCGATCGCCAAGAGATGATAGAAGAAGCATTGGGCCTTAAGGAATATCATCTTAAAAAGCGCGAAGCTGAAAGAAGACTTGGCGAGACTGAAAATAATTTGCGTCAGATTGATGCGCAGATTCGCGAGCTTCGCCCACATCTCAAATATTTGGGCGCACAGGCAGAAAAAATGAAAGCAGTAGAAGAGTATCGTGTTGATTTGCATGAAAAGGCACGGTTATATGCTTCGCGCGAGAGCATTTTTTTAGCAGAGATCGCCAACAATTCTGTTAGAGAGCGCGATCCTCTAGAAGATGAGTCGCGTACAAAATCTGCGCATATCAAAGAATTGGCGAACGAGATCGCGCGCGCCGAAAAGTCATTTTCTGGGCTTGTCGTAAAAGATGCTGTAAAGCTAAAACTCACTGAACTTGATGATCGAAGGCGTATGCTTGAGCGCGAATTAGGACGCGTTGAGGGATTATTATCGGCTGGTGTCGGATCAAAAGATTCAGATGTGTCAGTAAAGGTGATCATAGGAGAGCTGAGAGATACGCTTTTCTTTGTTAAAGAAATAGCCGATAAAGATAGCTTTGAAGCTCTTAAATCTGGCATTAGCGATATTAAGATGCGCCTAGAAAAGCTTTTGAGATTATCTGTAGGTGAGCGCGATTCTGTAGGAGATCTTTCATTAGAAAAAAAGAAACATGAGATGGCATCAGAGCTTCACGAGATTGAAATGTCAGTAGCCGATCTTCATGCACAGCGTGAAGAGACTGGCTCTGTGCGCGAAGATACGTTGCGCGAATTGCGAGAGCGCGAGCATGATATTCGTACAGAAGAACGCGAATTAGAAAGCATACGCACCAAGCTACGAGCGCTTGATTTTGATGGTGAAAAATATAAGGCGCGTAATATTGAGCTCGCAAATTTTATACGCGATCTCAAAATCGATGGCAGTTCATTGTTAGATATAGAGCCATTTGAAGGAGACTCAGATCGAGCTCAACTTATGCGCCAGATTGAGCGTCTTCGCATACGCCTTGAGGAGGCTGGAGGCATTGATGGTTCTATAGTTAAAGAATATGAAGATAGTAAATCACGCGATGAATTTTTGACTGGTGAGCTTCGCGACATAAACAGCGCAGCAACACAACTCAAGGCATTGATGCGCGAGCTCGATCAACAGTTGCATGAAAAATTTTCAGAAGGACTTAAAAATATCAACGAAGAATTTTCAGCCCTTTTTCGTAGCGTATTTGGCGGCGGTAAGGCAAAGCTTACTTATGTAGCGCCGTCAGTAAATGATGCTGGCGAGGTTATAGATGGAGGTATTGAGATAGAGCTTGATGTCCCGCGCAAGCGTTTGCGCAGTCTCGACATGCTATCTGGTGGTGAGCGCGCTCTGACATCGGTAGCGCTTTTGTTCGCGATGTCTACAGTTAATCCTCCGCCGTTTTTGGTGCTCGATGAGACTGATGCCGCACTTGATGAGGCAAACTCGCAGCGCTACGGAGATCTTTTAGAGCAGCTTGCCAAAAAAACACAGCTTATTATCGTCACACACAATCGCCACACCATGCAGCGTGCGGGAGTTCTTTATGGTGTGACTATGAGTGGCGACGGCATTTCTCGCGTCATTTCTCTAAAGCTTGAGGAGGCAAAAGAGTTCGCCAGTGAGGGTTGACGCATAAGGCTCTTTCGGGTAGAATTGCACCATGCTTAAAATCAGATTACAGCGAGTTGGCCGAAAAAATGACCCATCATTCAGGGTTGTTCTGATTGAATCTTTCCGCGCACCAAAATCAGGCGCAGTCCAAGAGATCCTCGGTAACTATGATGCTCGTCAAAAGCGTATCGTTCTCAAACGCGATCGCATTGATTACTGGCATTCAAAGGGGGCACAGATCACTCGAACAGTCTCTAGTTTGATGAAACGCGCTGTCAAATAGTTTTATCCAGATATTAAAAAAGACCTTGCTTAAGGTCTTTTTTTGTTGTAGTCTAAGAATAGTTTAAAAGGTCGCCATATACAGAATTGATATATACTATGTCAGATAACGCAGATAAAAACTTTTTAGAGTTCGTCATAAAGGCGCTCGTAGATAATCCAGACGACGTTAAAGTTGACAGAAAGGTTGATGAGATGGGCGTATTGCTTACGCTTAAAGTCAATCAGGCCAATATGGGTCAGGTCATCGGTCGCAATGGAAATACCGCGAAAGCTCTCCGCACGCTTCTTCGTGTGGTTGGCATGAAGCACAATGCTCGTGTCACTCTCAAGATTGAAGAACCGGAAGGCAGCGAACGCCGCCCAGTACAAGAAAAAAAGGTGATGGACGATTTGAGCGATTTGAACCTTTAATCGTTTATACAAACATAAAGAGACCCCTCATATTTTACGATAGGGGTCTATTTATTTGATGCTATACTCAAGGCAATATTATATGATGCGATTTACTATCCTAACTTTATTTCCAAAAGCATTTGATTCATATTTAAGTGAGTCTATTATGGCGCGTGCACAAAAAAATAAATTTATAAAGATTGAGATTATTGATATCCGTGATTTTACTGATGATAAACATCACACGGCTGATAGTAAACCATACGGAGGCGGTCCAGGTATGGTAATGCGCGCGGAACCAATACTAAAAGCTTTTACTGCTATTAAAAAAAAGAGTAAGAAAATTTGCGTTATCGTTACATCTGCGGCTGGCAAGCAGTTTACTAATACGCTCGCTCTTGCGTATACAAAAAAATATAATCATTTTGTTATCATCGCAGGACACTACGAAGGCATTGATGAACGAGTCATAAAGGCATTGAAAGCCGAGGAAGTCTCTATTGGGGATTACGTGTTGACTGGTGGCGAGTTGCCGGCACTTGTTATGATCGATGCTGTCGCACGACAAATTAAAGGCGTACTTGGCAGAGCAGAGTCACTTGAAGAAGCCCGTATCGGCACAGGTGTACCTGCATATACGCGCCCAGAAGTGGTCGCGTATAAAGGCAAGAAATACAAGATTCCGGCGGAGCTGACGTCTGGCAATCATGCTAAGATAGATGCGTGGAGAGAGAATCATCAAAAAAAGATATAACTTTTTATTGGGGCGCCGCAACTTCGTCGTATCAAGTTGAAGGTGGCAATCATAATGATTGGTCAGAGTTTGAGCGCGAGCATCATTTGACAGAGTCGGGTCTTGCGTCCGATCACTATCATCGATTTCGTGATGACTTTGAAATCGCAAAAGACTTGGGACATAATGCGCATCGGTTCTCAATAGAATGGTCGCGTATCGAGCCTCGAGAAGGAGAGTTTGATGAAAAAGAAATTCAACATTATCGCGACGTGGTAACGGCACTGCGTGAGCGCGGGTTGGAGCCATTTGTCACACTATGGCATTGGACCGTACCACTATGGTTTCGTGATCAAGGTGGCTGGACAAGTAAAAAGGCGCCAGGACAATTCGCGCGGCTTGCAGGTCGAATGGCCGATGCACTACCAGATGTGAGGTTTTGGATAACTCTTAACGAACCAAACGTATACACAGCGCATGGGTATTTGCGTGGCAATTGGCCACCAGGTAAAAAATGGGCGCTTATGCAGTATCGTACGGCAAACCGCATGCTTGCCTCGGCTCACAAAAAAGCGCGAGTTGTTATCAGACAAAAAAATAAAAATGCTGAAGTAGGTATCACGCAAAATGTTATATGGTTTTCGCGCCGTGGCAGTTGGCTCAAAGATTTTTTCTTTAATCATTATTTCGTGCGACTCATAGGCGGCCATCAAGATTTTTTAGGTATCAATTATTATTTCTCTGATAGGGGTACTGGCCAGTATTCAGATACCAGCTGGTCAATTGACCCAGAAGGACTTGGCCACGCACTCAACACAATGGCTCGATATAAAAAACCAATTTATATCTTTGAAAATGGTATCGCTGATGCCAAAGATGATAAGCGTGGCGAATTTATCCTTAGTCATGTTGGGTCTATGAAGGATGCTATGCATAATGGGTGCGATGTTCGCGGATATTTCTATTGGTCACTTATTGATAATTTTGAGTGGGACAAGGGCTTTGGCCCGCGGTTTGGTCTCGTCGAGATCAACTATGAGACCCAAGAACGGCATGTCAGAAAAAGCGCATTGGCGTATAAACAGATCATCGAGGGCTTGTAGCATCAATAGGGTGAAAACCCCTTATTTTTCAAGCACTTTTTGACCACATGAGGGGTTGACACAGCAATGGGGGTCGCCTATAATGTAACGAATCGCTACATTTTGAAAAGGTAAGTAGTTCCGCGGTTGTTTTTGACTCTATCGAAAATAGTCGCGGATTTATTTTTTGAAAGAACGTTGAAAATTTAGGACATATATATTTTCCCAAAAATATATATGGAATATCAAAAATCCGTCGAAGGTACTCGTCATTAGCACGCTCTGCCTTCGGCAGAGCGAGTCTAGTGATATTTCTTTAAAGAGCCTGATCTTGACGCGACTGAGTTCGTGGCAAGATCAGATCACTGCTTAATAGATTTTCTATTGAGAGTTTGATCCTGGCTCAGGATGAACGCTGGCGGCGTGGATAAGGCATGCAAGTCGAACGGAACTTATTTAGTTTGAGATGCGATTACATCAAGTCAAAGATTTTGTAAGTTTAGTGGCAGACGAGGTAGGAACACGTAGGTACTTACCCGAAAGTCGGGCATAACGAGCCGAAAGGTTCGCTAATTCCCGATATTGTGGAGACACGAAAGGAGCAATCCGCTTTCGGAAAGGCCTGCGGGCTATCAGCTTGTTGGTAGGGTAACGGCCTACCAAGGCTATGACGGCTAGGGGGCGTGTGAGCGCGTTCCCCACCGACGGAACTGAGACACGGTCCGTACACCTACGGGTGGCAGCAGTCGAGAATCTTCCACAATGGGCGAAAGCCTGATGGAGCGACGCCGCGTGTAGGAAGAAGCCCTTCGGGGCGTAAACTACTTTTAGCAGGGAGGAAAAAAATGACAGTACCTGCAGAATAAGGGCCTGCAAATCTCGTGCCAGCAGCCGCGGTAATACGAGAGGCCCGAGCGTTATCCGGAGTTACTGGGCGTAAAGGGTGCGTAGGAGGTTATGTTAGTCGATGTTTAAATCTTTGGGCCCAACCCAAAGCATGGCATCGAAACGGCACAACTTGAGGGCGCGAGAGGTAGATGGAACTCATGGTGGAGGGGTGAAATCCGTTGATATCATGGGGAACACCAAAGGCGAAGGCAATCTACTGGCGCGCACCTGACTCTGAGGCACGAAAGCGTGGGGATCAAAAAGGATTAGATACCCTTGTAGTCCACGCCCTAAACGATGATGACTAGCTATTGGAAGTATCGACCCTTTCAGTGGCGAAGCTAACGCGTTAAGTCATCCGCCTGGGAAGTACGAGCGCAAGCTTAAAACTCAAAGGAATAGACGGGGACTCGCACAAGCGGTGGAGCATGTGGTTTAATTCGATGATAAACGAAAAACCTCACCAGGCCTTGACATGTCTACGAAACTCTTTCGAAAGATAGAGCCTCTCACAAGGACGGAGACACAGGTGCTGCATGGTTGTCGTCAGTTCGTGGCTTGAGCTGTTCCCTTAAGTGGGGTAACGAACGCAACCCCCGTCGTCTGTTATACGTGTCAGACGAGACTGCCCCGCACCATTGCGCAGAATATAATTATTATGCGTAGCGGTGCGGGGAGGAAGGCGGGGATGACGCCAAATCAGCATGGCCCTTTGATGGCCTGGGCTACACACGTGCTACAATGGCTGGTACAGAGGGTTGCGAACCGGTAACGGGGAGCCAATCCCAGAAAGCCAGCCCCAGTTCGGATTGAGGTCTGCAACTCGACCTCATGAAGTTGGAATCGCTAGTAATCGCAGGTCAGCTATACTGCGGTGAATACGTTCTCGAGTCTTGTACTCACCGCCCGTCAAGTCAAGGGAGCCGGGAATGGCCAAAATTTCAGTTTATCTGGGATCACGCCAAGTTCGGTGACAAGGATTAAGTCGTAACAAGGCACGCGTAGCGGAAGCTGTGCGTGGATTTTCTCCTAGTAAGGATTACCACGAGGAGTCGTGGGATCTCGCGAAAGCGGGATATACTTACGAGGTCGGTTTTACATCTAATGTAAAAAAAGCTATTGATCGTGGAGGCTTCAAATCACGATTCGGATGCCTATACAATCGGTATAGGACACGTAAGATCTTCGGCGGATTTTTGAGTTTCCATATATTTATATTATTAGTATACTAAGCTTATGGATGAAAAAATTGAAGGTCATTGCATGAAATGCAAGACCAAGAGGGAGATGAAGGATGTTGAAGTCGTAGAGATGCGCCCAGGTACGAAAGCTGCCAAGGGCAAGTGCACGGTCTGCGGTTGTGGCATGTACAAGATTCTTCCAAAAAACAAAGCGGTTTAATACTGCAAAACAAAAATACTCACCAAATGGTGAGTATTTTTGTTTTATAATGGTGGGTGTGGGAGGGATCGAACCTCCGACCTCTTCATTATCAGTGAAGTGCTCTACCACTGAGCTACACACCCAATACGCAGGAATACTCGTTCCTGCGCGATTTAAATGTCTTTAGCGAAGTGTGAACGGCACTACACCCATGATTCGCGCGCTCTTTATGGCTTCCGCCGTACGTCGTTGGTGTAGCGCGCATAGGCCAGTCTTACGGCGAGGCTGGATGCGTGCCTGTGGCGTCATGAAGGTGCGGAGAGTCTCTCCATCTTTGTAGTTCACGGCGCGCAAATTTATCGTGCAAAAATGGCATTGCTTTGGCGCTGATGGAGGGTGCTGTATGCGTGGTTTTGATTTTTTAGAATGGAATTTCATCTGGATTTATTTCGCCTTCGTCTGGATACTGTATTGTCTCGACCTCTTCTTTTTGTTGCGGACTTTGTTCACTTTGTTGCCCGCTACTTGCAACATCACTCCCGCGCGGACCCATCTGCATTTCTTCTGCTACTATCTCTGTGCGTGAGCGTTTTTGGCCATCTTTCTCCCATGATCTGGTTTGGATGCGTCCTTCTATAAAGACCATTTTCCCGCGTGCTAGATATTGTTTGGCGATTTCGGCCAAACGGCCAAACATCACAATGTTATGATATTCTGTCATAGTTTGGCGAGCACCAGCCTTGTCTTTCCATACTCGGTTTGTAGCGATACTAAAAGTACAAACAGGCTGTCCAGACGGTAATGTGCGGATCTCAGGATCACGCGTGATATTACCTATTACAAATACTTTATTTAGATTCATTGATATTTTCTCCAAACATCGCATCAAGTTTCTCGTCTAATGCTTTTATATCAGTAGGTACTTGCTCTTCTTTTTGCACATTTGCTCTCGGCTTAATCGGTATATTAGGTGTTGGCTTGTGCCACTGCATGAGCGTAAAGCGAATAACTTTAGTATCTTCACGCAACTGTTCTTGAAGCGCTGGAGCATTTTTTCGCTCTGTTGTAAAACGAATAGCTCCAAAGTAAGCTTCGGTCTCCTTGCGTATTGGATACGGGAGATTCTTGCGTTTTGGTGTATCCCACGTATCAACTGTGGCATTGAACCCACCTAAAATTTCTCGTATTTCGTTTTCTGCCACTCCGGCGTCTTCCGCAGAAAGCGTAGGGCTTAAGAGATAAGCCAATTCATAATATTTAGTATCTAGTACCATATGGCGACTCTACCAGATTTTCTGGTACTAGGCAAGGGCACGACTATACTTTAAATTCAATAACATCGCCATCTTTTACTATGTATTCTTTGCCTTCTGTTCGTACCAGCCCCTGCTCACGAGCCTTGCCGTATGAGCCAGCATCTAGCAAATCTTTCCAAAAAATGATTTCTGCGCGTATAAATTTATCTTCAAAGTCAGAGTGGATGGCACGCCCCGCCCGTTTGGCGGTAGATCCGACAGGTATGGTCCATGCGCGCGTTTCGTCTTCACCAGTAGTAAAATAACTCATGAGGCCCAAGAGTTTATAGGCCGCATGCGCGAGCTCACCAAGGTGCGGCTCCATACCAAGTTCGCGCTGTTCGTCGGGTGACATGCTCGAGAGTTCCTCTTCAAGTTTTATATTGAGATAGAGTTTGCTTGTGCTTGCGGTAGG
This sequence comes from Candidatus Ryanbacteria bacterium, assembly GCA_943354465.1. Classification (GTDB taxonomy): domain Bacteria; phylum Patescibacteriota; class Minisyncoccia; order Ryanbacterales; family GWA2-47-10b; genus SICQ01. The sequence continues at coordinate 3,026 of CALRCC010000011.1, read as the reverse complement.
CAATGGTTCGGTCGTGGTGTTATACAGATACAAAATTGGTTTTGCTGTTAGAAGTTGAAATACTCGCGCGTCTTCTCGAAGCTCTTCGGGTATGAGTAAGCCGCCAGCAACGATGCCGTGAATCTTGCGCGCAATCTCCGCTTGTTTTTTTACATCTGCAGATCCAGATCGTGCTTCTTTCTCGGTACGTGCGACAGCTTTCTCCATGGTTGAGAGATCCGCCATCATGAGTTCGGTCTCGATTATCCCTCGGTCGCGCTCTGGATCGATTGACGATTCTACGTGGATTATATTAGTATTTTCAAACGCACGTACAACTTCCACTATAGCGTCGACTTCACGTATATGGGCGAGAAATTTATTGCCAAGCCCTTCGCCTTCAGACGCACCTTTGACGAGTCCGGCGATATCTACAAATTCAATGGCGGCTGGTATTCGTTTTGCACTTTTTGAAAAATCTGCAAGCTTATCTATACGCTCATCTCTAACTTCTACGATGCCGATATTTGGCTCGATAGTGGCAAACGGATAGTTTGAGGTATCGACTTGTTTCCGTGTGAGTGCCACAAAGAGCGTTGACTTGCCGACATTGGGAAGACCCACGATACCGATTTTGAGAGACATAGCCAAAATGGTAAACTAATAATCAATGCATGTAAATCCTGAAATTTTTAAGGCCTACGATGTTAGGGGGTCTTTCCCAGAAGATATTGATGGTAAGGTGGCGTATTTAATTGCGCGCGCCTTTGCTGAATATATACGCGGAAAATCAAAATTGCCTTTGCGTATTATCGTATCGGCAGATGCCCGTCCGTCGTCTCCAGAGATCAGAAAAGGGGTTATAGAGGGGCTCCTTGATGAGGGCGTTGAGGCGATAGATATAGGCCTTTCTACAACGCCACAGCATTATTTTACTGTTGTTAAGTCGGGCGCTGATGGCGGCATTATGATAACTGCATCGCATAACGCATATCGCACTAATGGCCTTAAGTTCACAAAAAAGGGCGGGGAGCAAATAGGCAACGGATTAGATGTCATGCATCAAATGGTGAAGAGGTCTATTTTTCAAAACGCTCCAGCACGAGGCAAATTATCTGACGTTTCTTTGGTGCGTGAATATATAGAGCATCTTGTATCAAAGGTCGATCTTTCTGGCACGAAAGATTTAAATATTATTTGCGACGCAGGAGGAGGGATGACATCACTCTTGTTGCCACAAATCATACGCAGCTTGCCGTGCAAGATAACAGTGATAAACGGCGATCTAGCATTTGATATGATGCACGAGCCACTTAATCCTGCTCGCGAAGAAAGTTTGGCGTCGCTTAAAAATGCGGTTCTAGAAGCTCGTGCCGATTTTGGCGTCGCATTTGATCCTGACGGGGATCGGTGCGGATTTGTCACTGGCAATGCGCGATATTTTAGGCCTGATTATGTAGCGGCGTTTTTCGCACGCGAATTTCTAAAGACCAATAAAGGCTCGGCAGTTGTCTATGATGTGCGTTCATCAAATATTTTCCGAGAGACAATTATGGCGCATGGTGGTCGCGCGTTAGAGTCGCGCGTTGGGCATCGGTTCATCAAAGAATTAATGCGCAATGATGACGCAATATTTGCAGGCGAGCTCTCGGGGCATTTTTATTTCAAAGAAGCATTTTATATGGATTCTGATTTTTTGCCGATGCTATATATGATGTACTTTCTCTCAAAGCTTGGCAAAACGGCTGACGAGGTTCTTGATGAGTTCGCCATCTACCCATCATCAGGCGAGCTAAGCTTCAAGGTAAAGCCAAACGATAACTACTTAGAGCAAATCGCAGCACACTATAAAGACGCACGTGAGGTCAAGTGGGTAGACGGTGTATCTATTTATTATGACGATTGGTGGGCGAATGTGCGTCAATCAAACACAGAACCTGTAGTGCGTATAAACGTGGAGGCAAGGACACGCGAAGTGCTCAACGCAAAAGTAGACGAGTTAAAAAAACTATTAGGAGTCTAAAAAAGGCCTATATTTTTCTTTGCCTCGGCAAGAGTTTTTTGTGCTACTTTTTGTGCTGTCTTACTGCCGTCTATAAGTAGTTTTTCTACCGCTTTTTTATTTTTAGCAATCTCGTTGTAACGGATTTGGATCGGCTCGAGTAGCATGACCAGTGAGGACGCAACCGCTTCTTTGAATTCGCCGTATCCGCGATCTGCAAAGCGCGTTTCTATTTTTTTGATATCTTCACCCGATGCCAAATGCATGGTGAACATAAGGTTTGAAAGTCCCGGCTTATTTTGTGGATCATAGACAATATCTTTATCTGAATCGGTCACGGCGGTTTTTATTTTTTTGAGAATCTGATCAGGCGTGTCGAGAAGGCCGATACTAGTGTTCTCACCGTGCGATTTCGACATCTTCTTGTTAGGGTCTTGCAGTGAAAGAATCTTGATATCTTGGGTAATCTTTGTTTGTGGCTCTGGAAACATCTCGCCAAAGCGTGCGTTGAATCTTCGCGCGATCTCGCGAGTGAGCTCAATATGAGGTAGCTGATCTTTGCCTACTGGGACTATGTCAGCTTTGTAGGCGAGGATATCAGCTGCCTGTAATACGGGGTAGGCGAGTAGGCCAAGATTAGTCGCCTTTGGGTTTTCGGCCAGCATTTCTTTATATACAGGATTGAGCTCAAGCATTGATTTTGGCGTGATCATGCCGAAGAGTGTTGCAAGCTCTATTTGTTCGGGTACGAGTGATTGGGCAAAAAGCGTTACTTTTTTTGGATCAACGCCGCATGCCAAATACAGCATGACAATCTTGAGCGTGTTTTCGCGTATGTCTTTGGTGTCTTCAAGCGTGGTGAGCGCGTGCACGTCCGCCACCATCAAATATGTCTTATATTGCTTTTGATATTCAATCAGTGGTTTGAGCGCGCCAAAATAGTTGCCCACATGCAGGTGGCTGGTAGGTCGAAGTCCGGTTAATAAAACTTGTTTTTGCATAATTAGATTCTAGCATCAAAAAACCGCCCGATAAAGGGCGGTTT
>CALRCC010000010.1 GCA_943354465.1 Candidatus Ryanbacteria bacterium | reverse complement strand
GTTGTACGGTTTCGTTCATAAAAACATGCTTATTCTTGTATGTATATAGTATATAACGGTATACCTAAAAAGAAAGTCACTCTTATAAAAACCTTTATTTCACAGGCCTTTTAAGCTCGTCCGCAACTATTTTACCATCGACGAGAGTAATGACACGGCCAGCAAAAGCGGCGTATTCAGGCTCGTGAGTCACCATAATAATCGTCTGCTTACTCTTCTCATGAAGGTCGCAAAATGCCTCCATCACACGCAAACCGTTAGTAGAGTCAAGGTTTGCTGTAGGCTCATCAGCAAATAAAATTTGTGCATCGTGCGCAATCGCTCGTGCGACACTCACCCGCTGCTGTTGACCACCCGAAAGCTGACTTGGCAGATTGTGTTTTTTATCAATCATACCGATGCGTTCGAGGGCGAGTGATGCTTTTGCATACGACTCTTGCATAGTGTGCCCCTGCATAATAATCGGCAACGCAACATTTTCGATGGCGGTTAGTTCGGGCAAGAGCGCATAATCTTGAAATACATATCCGAGTTTATTCAGTCGTATATTAGTTTTTTCCTGCGATGAAAGCTTGCTTGTATGAACACCATCAAGGATCACCTCTCCTGAAGTCGGCTCATCGAGAAGCGACAGCTGATAGAGGAGCGTTGATTTACCCGAACCAGATGGCCCGATGATCGCTACAAACTCTCCAGACTTTACTTCAAAAGTAAGGCTTTTGAGTACGACAAGCTCAAGCTCTCCCGATCCATATGTTTTCACCAATTTTTCTGTTTTGATCATATATTATCTACCCAAGATAGAATCAAGTGTATTTTTACTAACGATAAGTTTTGCCGGAATAAAACCTGCGATCAGGGTGACAGCGAGCAAAATAGCGATGCGAATAGCGGCACCCTCTGCCGTCGCTACCAAAATACCGTCAGAGAACGGGAAATCGATGGGGTGCACATCGAAATACGGTTTCAATAGAGCGAAGGTAAGAACAACCCCGATGGCTGACCCCACCACCCCATAAAAGAGCGCTTGGAAGATATACGAGAATTGAATCGCCTGTGGACTAATGCCGATACCCTTCATTATGCCGATAAACTTTCGTTTGGTAACCGCGTTGATAAAAATAACGATAAACACGGTGATAGACGCTACGATAAGCGCGACTGATGAGAGCGCATTACCCAAGATACGAAAGGTTGTCTCAATATCCCGCAAAAACGAAGGTACCGCCTCATCGGTCGTCTGGATGCGTGCCGCGTGTCCCACCATAAATTCTTTTGTCTCCGCTACCAATGTAGCGGCATATGCATAATCGGTTTTAACGGCAATTGCCTGCACCTGTTCTTTATTTACCGGCAAAAGTTTTTTAAGCTCGCGATCCGTAATAAAAGCACGCGTTGAGATCTCATCTACTTTACTCTTTACAATGCCTTTGATAATAAATTCTTTACTCACCACCCCTCCGCCCGAACGCGAGAAACTCACGCGCACACGATTGCCAATATCAACGTCTTCAAGAGGTGACAGACCGGGGATATTTGCATCGGCAAATGATGAATATTTTTTTATCATATTGGCGCCGAGCAACACATATCCATCATCGCCCTCTTCGAGAGGTTCGCCGTATTTAAGAAACCGCGAGAAACCCGTGACAATCTCTTCTCGGCCAGGATCAATACCGGTAAGCGTGATACCGATACGATTTGGCTTTTCATTTTTCTCGGGCAGATCAGTAAGCGTACCAAGCATCTGAACACCTACTGAATAACGCGGGGAGATCGCGCTTACCTTCGGGTGACTTTCGAGAAACGCGATAAGTGCCGGAGAGTTCTCTATATAATCACGCCCGTCAGCTGACGTGATCAGCACTTCGCCCGAATATGCTTCGCGAAATTGTTTAAATGAACCCGAGATAAGACCTACCAACAACCCAGAGACAACCACGAGGTTGAGAAAGGTTAAAATCATAATAAAAGTGATGAGTATGGTAGTCCCCTTGCCCGAGCGTCTGAGCTGTCGCATGGCAAGAAAGAAACCCACACGCATCGAGAGAAGCATATTATTGCGAGATGATCATGTCGCCCTCGGAAAGGCCGCTCGTAACTTCAGAGAAACTATCAGAGCCACGAAGACCTAGGGAAACTTCTACCTCTATAGCATTTTCGGGTTTTGAGCCTACCTTGACAAAGCGTTTCCCATCGCGCGATATAACAAATCTCTGTGGAATTGCTAGCACGCCAGAATTGCGCTTGCTTTCGATCTCAATACTTGCAGTCATGCCCGACCTGATACGATCATCTTTTTGCGCAAATTGTAATTCAATTTTATAGGTAGAGACACTGTCAATAATCGTTTCAGCCGGATCAATCCGCACCACACGCGCTTCAAAGGGGCTCTCGTTACCATAAGCATCGAGGACCACACGCGCAGACTGTCCGAGAGAAACCTTCGAGATATCAGATTCGGAAATACTCGCCTCAATCTCAAAGTCAGAAGCACTGATGAGTGAAATAAGGCTTGTGCCTGCGCTAGCAAATTCGCCTACGTCAGCATCTTGTCTTGCAACGACACCTGCAATGGGTGCAATGATGACAGTTTTAGCAAGTTGCGCGCGGATATTGTCAGTCGCGGCTTTAGCACGCTCTACCTCCGCCTCACCACTCAATAGTTCTTCAGCGGTACTGCCGGCTTTTTTTACTAAAAGTTCCCGTTCGGAAACCACCAATGCTGTTTCGGCGGATCGCAATTTTTCTTCTGCTGTCGATAGATTTGAAATTGCTGCATTCACATTCGTACGCGCGGTAACAATATCAACCTTAAATCCTTCAAGTGTCGCCTGAGAAAGAGTGCCACCAGAAGATAAGCTACTAACGATCCGTGCTGTATTGCCCAACACCCCACTTATCATCCCAAGACTATTTTTAACAAATTGGATAAACAAAGAATCGTTCGCGTCAGGGGTTCGTGTTCGCCAATCCGCCAAAATAAGACCCCCCGCATACCGACCCGATTCAATATCGGTTTGTAGTTGGGAATCTCCAACGACATACGCGAGCTTAGGGTTGGCACTGCGTGGATTAGAAAAAAGCTGGTCTATACGACCACTCATCGCATCGTCTGCCTTTGTGTACGCATCGGCAAGAACATTATGCAGATTGACGCGGGCATTTGCTACTAACGCCTTTGCACTTGCTACTTTTGATTCATACAGGGCGATATCTTCTACGCGCGTTCCGCGTTTGAGTTCGGAAAGTTTTGCCTCACTTGATTTTACATTTGCTTCCGCTTCGCGAACTTGAGCGATGAGGTCACCCGCGGAAAGAGCCGCGAGGCGAGCACCAACACCTACTCGGTCACCTACTTTTATGTATGATGCCTCTATACGACCGCCAACTTCAAAGCCAAGATCAACGGCACTTGATGACTTTACCTGTCCTGATACATTTACTTTTTGTACAACGTCTCGCTTTGTTACAACAAAAGTCTCGGCATCACCATTGCCGTTACCCCGAAAAACAAAAAAGCCAACGATAATGAATAGGAGTGCGACCCCACTGATCCACTTGGTTCTGCGTGAAAGTTTTTTAAATAGTGCAATCACTATTTTTAGTATAGTGCATATCATTCTTTGCCAAAAGGCCTGATACACGAAAGCTTGTATACGCCAAAAGTGCCAGTTGAACGACTGGCGTGATGCCTACGCCAAGGCACGGAAATATAGGCATGTGTGGTAAATAGCGCCAGCGTGAAGTCGCAAGCGCAAAAAGCTCAAGCCCTATTGCAAAAATGACAAGTCCTCCAATTGCTATAGCGAGCCGATTGCGAACTCGCAATACATGCACATAAAGTACGGCGGCAATAGTGATAACGAGCGCATCAAAAAGAGCGGCTTTGATTAATATAAACTCTGTAATAATATCGCCTTGATAGTGCTCGTAAAGATACGAGTGTGTGTTCTCCCATACAAGATTAAGAAGAAGCGCAACGGTAAAAACAATAACAAATGGTTTTATACAAGTATACATTTGGTGGACTTAATAGTAACTGATTGGAACGAGATAGTACAAGAAATTAGAGGATTCGCCGATATTGCTACGACCTATCAGCAGATGGATAATTTTAACCATTAAATACTAACTTCAAGAGTCTTAACGGCAAATTCTTTCAATTCAAAACAGAGACCAGGCGTGAACTCAAAGGTTAACAGTCACTCGCAAGAAGGTGGCAGGTATTGAAGTGCCACTGTCAGTGCTCCTGTTTTGCGCTTTCGCCAGTTCCAAAAGTTGGCTGTGGAGCTCTTCCACCTTTCCGCTCTTTTCAGCCGCTTCGAAAGCGTTCATTGTTGGGCCATAAAAACGCCTAAAGGATTCGATGACATCTGCCGGGCTTTTGTCTGGTGATATAAAGGAGTATGTGTCCTTGACCATGGAGATTTTCTCCCTGGGCACGCCGGCCTGGCCAAAACGCTCGATGATGTTAGCTTCCACTCCCCATGTCATTGGACTGACGAATCCTTCAGGAGGCGGTGGTGTAAAAGACGAGCTTATCTTCAGCAACTGCGACACGAACGATGTCGGATCGTTTGGGATCCAGTTTCCCATCACGATACGACCACCCGGCTTGGTTACACGAACCATCTCCTTGGCCACGTCTAAAGGTTTGGGAGCAAACATGGCGCCGAATATAGAAATAGTCAAATCAAATGAGTGATCACTGATCCCTTGCAAGTTGCTCGCATCTCCCTCTTGAAATGTCAGTCGGTTGAGGCCCATTTCCGTAGCTCGTTTGTTCCCGGCGTCAACGAGGTTCTTGGCAATGTCGATACCAACAACTTCAGCCCCCAAAAGAGCTAGAGGAACTGCCGTAGTGCCATCTCCGCAGCCGAGGTCCAAAACCCGCAGCGGTGTCGTTATCCCGAGAGACTTAACTACTACTTCGCCAGATTGACGCATGAAAGCGGCAATCTCGGTAAAGTCACCTTTTTCCCACAATGCTTTGTTTGGATTCATATTTTTACTTCTTTTCGTTTAATTTTAATTACTGACCTTTGTGCGAACCCGCTAGCAAAACTGTAACTGATTTACCATTTGGCGGCTAGCTCAAGACAAACTATTTAGTGGGCTTTTCGATAGCGACCATTTCAAGCAAAACATTAGGTTCGTCTCCAACAACCCACGCATTATGTCCTGGCTCAATCACTGCAAAATCACCAGGAGCCAATTCTACTTCCGTACCGTCATTCATCACTACTTTTTGTCTTCCCTAGATAATGTATTTCAGATGACGCTTCTGGCAACTGTCGGTTTTGGCGACAGGTTTTACATGCTCTGACCATTTCCAACCAGGCTGAAGTGTTTCCCGCAACAAAGTAACGCCGGCAACAGTTACGGTTTCGATTTTCCCTTTCTCAAACGGCGTTGTTGTTTGGTCCGGGGAATTTAGACTTTTTGTATCTATAGATGCCATATGTTTTATTTTTTTTAATTTTTAATGTCGACCTTTTATGGTCAGTGCTATTTTACCAAATCTTCCATATTATTTGAACCGGGTATCGGTTATTTGTGGACCTATGGAGAATCGAACTCCAACCTCATCCATGCCATGGATGCATTCTACCACTGAACTATAGGCCCGTGTCCCCGGCAGGAATCGAACCTGCATCCACTCCTTAGGACGGAGTTGTTCTATCCATTGAACTACAGAGACTTAGTTTATTGCTTCTTTATAGCACGATTTTTTGATATATTGGAAGTAATGACTCATGAAGATGAAGTAGTACGCGCGGTAGAAAAAATATTGCCGTCTGTCGTATCAATCACTATTTCCAAGCATGCGGACTTTGTAAACCGTATGTTGCCGATCGACGGTATCGCCGACAGATTGCCAAAAGATGCTGATGGCAATATCAAACTTGGCGGCGGCTCTGGATTTATTATATCCGACGATGGCCTCGTACTTACAAACAAGCACGTGGTCGCTGATCCTGACGCACAGTACACAATCTTTGATCAAAGCGGAGCGCGTAGCGATGTACAGATTCTCGCACGCGATCCAATACACGACGTTGCTATTCTAAGAATGACTCCGCCTGCCAATTTCGCAGTAGCATCATTTGGTGACTCGCGAAATCTGCGTTTGGGCCAAACAGTGATCGCCATAGGCAATGCTCTTGGCGAGTTTCAAAGCTCCGTATCAACTGGCGTTGTATCTGGTCTCTCACGGCTAATAACGGCAGTGAGTGATATATCAGGCCATCACGAACGACTACGCGGGCTCATACAAACAGACGCCGCTATCAACCCTGGCAATTCTGGAGGCCCACTCATAAACATTCATGGCGAAGTTATCGGCATCAATGCTGCTGTCATATTTGGCGCACAGAATATTGGCTTTGCTATCCCCATTGAAAAGGCTGCGCGCGATCTCAATGATATAAAAAAATACGGACGGATACGCAGACCTTATCTGGGTGTCAGATATCTATTGGTTAACAGCGCACTACAAAAACAATTTGGCCTTCCTGTAAACTATGGGGCTTTTGTTGTGCGCGAGATGATGCCTGGAGATCACGCCATCATACCTGATAGTCCAGCAGACAAAGCTGGCATACGCGAGGGAGATATATTGCTGGCATGCAATGGAAAATCAATAAATGAAAAAACTTCAATGGAAGACATGCTTGAAAATGCAGTCCCAGGCGACACAATCACATTTTCAATATTGCGAGGTTCTGAAAAAATTTCAATACCTATCAAGCTAACTGAATGGGGTACTGTAAAGCCTCCGTCTACAAAAATATAGACTACAGCGCGCCTAATGCGCCTCCTAAAAACATACCTACTCCGTAGGCTATCATAGCGGCAAATCCACCAATAGAAAGCATTTCAAGTCCTGATAAGATAAATGATCTTTTTGTAATGATCGATCTCAACGAGCCCAAAACAAACAATACTATACCAGTAGACGCGATAGAATATAAAAAGATATTTGTTATGCCTGAAGAGACGAGAAACGGCACTATTGGCAACATCCCAGCGCATACAAACGATACGAATGTTATAACTGAACCAGTGATCAAATGCCCGCGCTCATGGCTTGATACATCAAATTCTTCGTGCATCAATATATCGGCAAAAAATGGTTTGTTTTTAAGCATCAACTGCGCGAGCGAGCTGGCATCAGCGTCAGCATATCCTTCTTCACATAACAATTGTGTCATCTCTCTGCACTCACCTTCCTGATCGCCTGCAATCTCAAGCTCTTCATCGTGATATTCTTTGCGTACCACATCACGCTCTGACTTTGCGCCAAGATAACTAGATGCCGCCATTGAGAATCCATCAGCCAACACGTTGGCGATACCGAGTACTATAATAGTAGATCTTGGATCGGCTATATTTGCCCCAGCGACTCCAGCGATGATAGCAAAGGTAGTGATGACGCCATCGTTGGCGCCATACACAATGTCTTTGATATAGCGTCCTCCGCTTGTCATTACTTAATACCTAATAGTTCTCGAATCTTATGCTCGTCAAAACCAACGATCAGCGCTTCATCAATCTCAATGACCGGCACGCCCATTTGCCCTGTACGCTTGATCATCTCATCGCGCTTCACAACGTCAGTCATCACATTATATTCCGTATACGAGATATTATGCTTTTGAAACAGGTCCTTCGCTTTTCTACAATAAATGCACGACGATGTAGTATATATTGAAACTTTCTTCATATGCGCATAGTATACACGATCGCGTCATTCTGTAAAAATATCCGACATGCTACGATACGCACATGAGCAGATTTAGAATTTATACAAAATCATGGATAAAAAAAGAAACGCCTGCCAAAAAAGAAGAGCGCGCTGGTGATATTTTACGACGACTCAAACGCACCTACCCAAAAGCTACTATCGCACTAACATACAAAACAAATTTTGAACTTTTGGTTGCGGTTGTACTGTCTGCACAGTGCACTGATAAAAAAGTAAATGAGATTACTCCAGCTCTTTTTGCAAAGTATAAAACTGTCAGCGAGTTTGCCAACGCCAACATCACTGAACTTGAGAACCTAATACGCTCATCTGGATTTTATCGCAACAAAGCAAAAAGTATTATTGGCGCTGCAAAAAAAATCGAACGAGACTTTGGAGGCAAAGTACCAAAGACCATGAAGGAGATTCTTGATGTACCAGGGATAGCACGCAAAAGCGCCAATGTAGTTCTCGGAAACGCGTATGGCGTTATTGACGGCATCGCAATTGATACGCATGTAGGGCGTATCGCCCAACGACTTGGGATTACTGACACTGACAAACCGGTGAAAATTGAGCAAGAGTTAATGACCCTTATACCTAAAAAAGATTGGTTTCGCTTTACATATCTAATCATTGATCATGGTCGTGCAATCTGTAAGGCTCAACGGCCAGAATGCGCGCGTTGCCCACTAAAAGATATATGCCCGAGCTCATTGGTATAGAAAAAAAGCCCTCCGATGATTATCATCGGAGGGCTTGTGTGAGAGCATTAAGATCTACACACTCTGCGTTTGCCATACTCTACAACTTCAACGCGCGCGTCTTTGATTCCAAACTTCTGCGCTGGGATAAGATTTGGCATCCAAATATCGACACGATCCTTATACCTAGAAGCCATGCAGTCTTCAACCACAAAAACTTCGGAGCCGAACAGATCGGGCAATCGTAGCCGCGTACCCATTGGAAACTTGTTTGACGCGACAATGCCCCACCGCACTCTACTGCCTGATGCAGTGATGAATGGGGTGCTATCTGTCTCACGGACGCGTGAAGTATACGCGCTTATGGCGAGTTGATGCACGCGCAAAGGCGCGGGCTTGTTAAGGTGCTGATCGCCTACTTGACGATCTTTTTTGTACGTAACCTTCCTCGTAGACTGTGTGTGCCAGGAGATGTTCTCCATCGATGTTTCAGAATATCCAACTAGCGAAGCAATCGGTTGGATCTGATGGGGAATTTCTTCTAGCTGCGAAGGTTTGTGTGCGCCAGCGTCGGACGCCAACAAAATAAGCGTCAAAAGCAGAACTGCAAACATTGTACTTCCTCCTTTCAAAGAGAATTGATCTATAATGAGTATATCACAGTTTTTTTCTATGTCAATCCCAGCATTTGGCGTGGCACAAATAGAAAACCCCTCGCCTTTCGGCTAGGGGTTCGCTACTATGGGTGTTCTCTGGTTTAATCACGCCATTATCAGTATAAATCTGATAAGTGGGCGGAACTCATAGGTACTTCTCTAGTGTATCAAATCACTGTACACAAGTCAATAGCCCTGTGGATATCGACCGATTTAACGACCGTCAAATGGGTTGATACCCATAAGAACCTCTTGTGGAGTCGGCGCATTTTCAATGCCGTACTCAAGAACTAAATTGTTTATATAATAAAGTGCCAACATCCAAATCATCGATGCGGTAATAACGCCTACCACAAACCCACTCAAAGCAGACGCTACCAACTGCCCTATCTGAAATCGATACTTTTGCTTGTCATCAGAAACAAAAGCTTTTCTTATAGACGCGTGTATAGCCATAAAAATATTTAATTAATAATAAAAACGACTGATACCACTCATATTAACATAAAAAAGCCCCACACACAGCAGAACTTTTTATTTTGTGGGTGGCTATCGGGATTCGAACCCGAGATAACGCTGCCACAGAGCGTCGTGTTGCCGCTACACCATAGCCACCATATTTTTTGCTTACATAAAAGCCAAGCAATCATATCAAAATCGGTACTACACGACAAGCCAAACTCTAGGCGATATTTACTTGAACCTTCTTTGTCAGATCAAGGCCAGGACTATCAAGCCGTGCGATCACCTGCCAATCAATTCTTTGCGATCCGCCCAATGATCCTGACAGCCCTCCCAATGTTGCCGCAATATTGATAGCACCCAAAATTTTGGTTCCGAGCTCGAGGCCTTTAGCTCCAGACACACCATGCAATATCGTATCAGGTATTTTTAGAGAAAAATCATAGTTGAGCACCTGACCAGCAGGGTACTCTTTTTCACCATCAAGTGGCAACGAAAAATCAAAGATAGTGTCATGGTGAGTATCGCTACCTCTTGTTGAATCTCTAGACACTCGCCGTGTACCGAGCAACTGCACAGTAAGTGCTTGTGCTTGAATATTTTTTTTGAGCTCGAGAGTAATACGCCCCTTGATCTCCTCACCTGGGGCAAACTGATATTTTTCGAGCGTCATAGAAATCTTCCCCTTAAAAAATCCGAACATTGGTTTATGTGTTAACTTTTAATGACTACCGTTCCTGCCATTATGTCGTGCAATCCTTGCTTTCGCGAAGTAAACGCAACCATAATAAAACCGATCATCAAAATAACAAATGAAATTATTTTACTAAAATATCTGCCCGTTGCTCGAGCAAAAGATATTCTTTGATTACTATAATCAACGACCTTCATCCCCAAAATTATCTTACCCAATGTTCCCTGCTTTGCTGAACTTTCCAACAGAGCATAATACAACCAAGTAGGAATTATTGTGATGACAAAAAGTAAGGTCTGATTACTTTTTAATGACTCCGAGAAAGCGAGCCACGTCAAAGCGTTAAAAACTACAGTGAGTAATATAGAGTCAACGACTGATGCGATAAACCTTCTCCAAAATCCTGCGTAATTCATATTATTAAGGAGTCAATGGCGTGGTCGTTGCCGAAAACTGATCATTAAATTTTCGTTTGACTGTAAAATAATAAATAAGAGCTCCGATAATTCCAGTAAGGATCAAGACGACGATCCAAATTCCTTTATTGTTTATTTGATGGCGTGAAGCGTGAACAATCATCTTTATCCAAAATACCGTAGAAAAAATCGCAAGAACTACCATACCAAGAAAAATACCAATGCCCCAACCCAAGAAACCCTTAACCTTACTCCCTAATACTTCACAAGGCACTTCCTGACCATCGATCATGCATTTTGCCTGCGCCAGTGCCAATTGAGTACCTGCCCAATATGCAAATATCACGGCCGAAGAAACAACTGTTGACTTTGTAATTATTTTTAACATACGCTTTTTTGATTAATATTAAAGGCTCATTTTATATTCATGCTCGACCTTGCATATAGTTTATATTCGCCATCCAAAACTGGCAACAGGCCATATCTGGTGCTGTAATTACACGCTCCGCGCGAACCTTTTTTGAAAGAAACCTGACCAGTTGCCGCGCTATTTTCTAAATGTTTTTAAGAATGTTGGATTAGATTGCCTTTACTTTTTTTGCCATAAAACCCCATATATCTTTATATGATACCGGGCCAAACAGGAGTGGGTAAAAATTATGTGGTGCTTTCTGTATGTGCATACCACCACTCGCGACTACTTCCCCTTTTCGTACAAGTGAAAAATTCTCTTGTATTTACCTAAAAGGCGGCGGTTTACAGAATAACGCTTAAATGCTAGTTTTAATGAGGGTACAATCTGTTCATTTAATTACAGGAGGTTAAAATGGAATCGAAATTAGCAGACTATCTGAAAATGGAGGCCTTGATAAGGCACTTCAATTTTATCAAAGAATCTTCGTATGAAGATGTAAGCGGCATCTGGAAAATTGAATCAGGAAAACATGGACCAGTGCTTGGCGTAACGATTCACACTCACGGGAATGAACCCAGCGGGCTTGCTGTACTTGCTCACTTCAGGGAGAAATTTCCACTTGAGCAACATCTCAGAAATGGTGTCGTTATCTTTGTCCTCAACAATATTCCTGCGACTGGAAAGTTCCTGGTCGCAGGAAGTGACGATGAAAAAAAAGCTTCTCGTTTTGTAGACGTAAACATGAATCGTCTGCCAAATGATGTTATGAAATGCGGGAATGACGATCCTCGATATGAAGTTCGCCGAGCGCAGGAATTGAGGAGTATTTGGAGTCAGTTTGATATCGGATTTGATATTCATAGCACTGCACAGAAAAGTGTCGGAATGATTATGAATATCGGCACAGTTCATCCTCAGCTAATCCGCGGATTCCCCATCACAGATATCATCACCAACATAGAAAATATACAGATAGGTAAACCTGCTGTATTTTTCTACGGAAATGGTTCTATACCCGTGATGGGGATTGAGGCAGGTTGTCACGGGAACCCTGACGCATTTATGAGGGCCATTGATTGCACCGAAGCCTTGCTGAAAAATCTCAATATGATTGAAGGAGAGACAGAGGCTGGTGGTCGTGAATACAATGAGTACTTTGTTGACGGAGCACTCATGTTTCCTGATGCATCGTACTCACTGGTAAAACCATTCCCAACATACGAAATGTTTACGGTGGGAGAAAGAATTGCCACCAATGAGAAAGAAGATATCCTTGCGCCGCTCACAGGACACTCGATCTTTGCTCCTCCAGGAACAACAGTTAAAAACTTGGACGAGGAAGTGATGTTCTATCTAAAACCTCCTAAGATAATAACTGTCGAGTAAATTAATCGCACCTTTAAGCACCGGATACCCTCCGGTACTTTTTTTCTACATTACAAATGTTTAAATACTATTCATTAATTCAGAAACCTTCTCTTCATTAATTCTCTGTTCATAGCCCTTCACATTTACCTCGCCTTGCTTACTGGCTCCCTCTTTTAAAGACGTACTAACAATTCCACCACTAGCATACTGAAATAATTTGTGAATATTTTTACTATCAACTCCACTCCCGCAAATAATTGGAAAATCAGCTACGGAAGCTCTGACTTCTTTGATTTCGGCTAGATCTGGAGCGTCCCCTGTCCATTTTCCCGTTATAATAAGTCCATCTGAACCTTCTTTAATAGCTAACTGCGCAGATTCAATAATGGTATATGAAGACAATATCTCTGCGTGCTTCACGTGAATATCTGTAAAAAGTGCCACGTGCTCGGCCTGAATTTGTTTTCTAAATTTTATTATTTCTTCAAAATTTCCTTCGATAACACCGTAGCTTGTTTTAACAGTATCTACAAAAACAGGCACACGAATAAACTGAAGGTCTAAAACTTTTGCAATAGACAGCGCCGTTTTATAATCGTTCCACAGCACACTTATACCTATCGGCAGAGTCGTTGCCTTTTTAATTTCCTCACCCAAAAGAAGCATTGATGCGCCAATCTCCGGACCGACAAACTCCGTATGCGGAATGTCGTAATTGTTTTCAAAAATAATAGCATCCACGCCACCTTGTTCAAATGCTTTTAAATCTCTGAGTGCATTCTCTTGAGCAATTTCAAAACCAGGGAATTCTGAAAAACCTAGGAGTGGCGGAAAGTGAATCGCCCCAATCACAACTCCATGTTCCTTATTAAATATTTTTTTGAATTTGTTCATTTAATTTTATTAACTCGCCTTCCTTTTGTGAATTCTACTGTAAAAACTTCCAAATGACTACTTTTTGTCTTTCACAAATTCTTCAAGCTCAAAAATATCCCGGATAGTATAGTCAGAAATATTGCTCTTTTTTTCTCCTATAAAAATGGTTTTCATCCCAAGTAGTTTCGCGGGGATAATATCTGTTTCTTCTTGGTCACCTACAGAAATACACATACTGGACTCAATCCCCCTTTTTTACATATTGCTTCAAATGCATTTCCAAATTCTTTTCTTGTGTCCCCTTCGCCAGAATAAATATTATCCTTGAAAACTTCTTTCACGCCAATATGCTCTAAAACAATCCTAACCCAAATTTTTGGAGCATCAGAAATCAAAACTAGCTCAAAATCATTTTTTAACCTTGAGAGATACTCTCCTAATCTTGGGTCGAACTGAACATAATTTTTTGCTTCTATGTTCCATGCGAAATCAAAATAATCATTACGATCTATTTTAAACTCTTTTTCGAGTCCAATACTTATGCTGTTCCAGTATTTTCTAAAAACAAGCTCGAGTACCTCTCGTGCCTCTATTTCTGACTTTTCTAGTTTGCTCGATATATATAGTAATGTATTTGCAATCACAACATCATAAAGACCAGAACTTTTAAAAGAATCTCCTTTAAATTTATAAAGAGTTCCATCCATATCAAAAATTATTGTTTTCTTATTGTTTTCTTTCATTAGTTTAAAAATGAGAGGAACCATTCAGCTCCTCTCGTCATAAATCAATCAAATTATTTTTTGAATAACATCCTTTGCTTCTTTAAATATGGCCATTGCTTGCTCTGGATTCTTTTCATAGCGAAAACGTATGGACATAAAGCACTGAAAGAGTCTTCCGAGATAGAATATTTTTTCAGCTTCCTATCACTTCTTGAAGTTCTTGCTCTCGGAGCAGTTTCTCAATGCAAGCCGCAGCAATTACGGACCTGTGAATATTGCCTTTGCAGACAGTTAGAATAATCTTTTTCATGATTTATCTCCTTTTTGAGATTACAAAATTACAATCTGTGTTTACAATACCACGAAATATCATGGTATGCAAATAAAAAAGAGGGGAAAGTTTCCCCTCTTGAAGTGTTACTCCCTTCTCAAGTTAAAATAGTCTTGCTCGCATGGACATACTTATCGAGAACATTCTTTGCCGCACCAGATGCAATTACATCACGGCAACGACGGAAACATTCCTGCAAATATGCCTTATTGAGCCCATTTGGCGTAATCGCATCACTTCGCGGCAAATATTCCATAGCATACAACCCCAGTGCGGCATTTACTGCGAGGTAGTCTGCAAGGTCTGAATTTGTACCGTTAAGCGCCGCGATGTTGGCCTCCTTGATATCTGCCTCCTTATTGGTAATTTGAATCTTTTCTGCATCAATACTAACCCCAAAATATTCTGGCGAAAGTATCCACGTTCCAAGATATTCACCCGCAAGTGTAGCAGAAACTATGGAGTCATACGGAGAAACCTCGTCTGTGATTGTGTGTTTTTTAACCTCAGCAAAATTCAAAGGGTCAACTCTTCGACCTTCCTCATCAAGCCCATCCAGCCCACACACAATGATAACGCCTCC
>CALRCC010000009.1 GCA_943354465.1 Candidatus Ryanbacteria bacterium | reverse complement strand
CGTGCTTTTTTTACCGTCAGACTTTTCAATAATCCCATCGCCATTGGTGTCTTTATAGTTTGCTTTAGCCAACAGCGCTTTCGCCGCATCAACATCGTATTTTGTCTGTTCTAGGTTTTGCGCATGCGCGAATGCTCCAGGAGGAATGGGTAGAGATGTGGCTGTCGCGCGTCCTCCAAGTATCTCGCGTATAATGCGATTGCGATCTACAGCCATATTAAGCGCTTCGCGAAGCGCTGGATCACGAAGCGGAGTATACGCATCTTGGTTGAAAAATACTCCTACAACGCGAGGCAAGCTCATCTCATGTACTACACTTTTAGCACTGATATTCCACGCATGATCAACACTAGCCACATCAACATAATTGTTCTCTACGGCTGTACGTAGAGCAGTCTCTGTCGTGTAGAAATAAAATAATATTGAGTCTAAGTATGACGATTGTGGCAGATATCCTTTAAATCGTTTCAGATTAAACGCAGTGATAACGCCTCGGTCGTTTTTTGTAACTTCGTCTATACGAAATGGTCCAGAACCGATCGGTTGCGTATTAAGAGTAGATAATGGAAATGCCTCAGGCTCTATCTCACGCCATAAGTGGCTAGGCATAATGCCTATTGTCGCATTTCCTAAAAATGGAGCGTACGGCCGTTTAAGACGAAAGATGATTTCATTGTCGCTTTTTATTTCAACGTCCACTCCTTCCCAGTGCGCAAGTCGATGACTGCGTATCGCTGGATTTTTTGCGAGGTTGATAGTAAATTCTATATCTTTTGTGGTGAGATTTTCTCCATCATGCCAGCGCAATCCTTCACGCAACCAAAATGTATATGTAAGTCCGTCTTCTGCTATCTCGTAGCGTTCCGCGAGCTCTGGTGTAAATCCGCCGTTGCCATCAGGCTTGATAAGGCCAGCATAGACAATACGCGCGATATCGCGGTCTACATCTGATATAGCTATTAGAGGATTGATGAACCTAGGTATACCAACAATACCTTCGGTGATTGATCCACCGTTTGCAGGCATCTCTTTTGACATGTCACGATCAACGCGCGCAAGAATAGCATTTATTGATGTCCACGCTATAATCAAAAAAATAAAAAAAGCTATTTTCTCATTGCGTGTTAGGGAGTCAAATAGAGTCCGCCATTCGGAGCGCGTTGGCAAAAGCCTGCTCATGAGTACTTATCTCAAAAATAGAGGGGCG
Organism: Candidatus Ryanbacteria bacterium; assembly: GCA_943354465.1. Taxonomy (GTDB): domain Bacteria; phylum Patescibacteriota; class Minisyncoccia; order Ryanbacterales; family GWA2-47-10b; genus SICQ01. The sequence continues at coordinate 14,403 of CALRCC010000009.1, read as the reverse complement.
AGCGTAGATACGATGAATAGCGCGCCAAGTATGATCGTCATGCGAAAGAGCCATTTTTCTGCACCCCTGCGAGAATTATATGTAGCGGAATCTCCGCCAAAGGATCCTCCCAAGTTTGAACCACGCTGTTGCAGTAGCACGAACACGACGATAAGTATGGATAAAAGTATTTGAACGTAAGGTAATATAGCCTGCATTTATTTAGTATACGCCCATTAGGCTTGTACGACAAGCCTTCTACTGCGTTGTCTATGAAATGAAATAGCAAAACGGTGTGCCTCGTCTCTAATCGCTGTGATAAAATTGAAAAGAGGTTGGGGGAGTGTTTTAAGCGCAAACGGCGCCTTGCGGTCAGGCACATATAGCTCTTCTTCACGCTTTGCGATCGATGCTATCGGGATATTAGCAAGTTTAGCCAATTTTGCGACGGAGTTTAACTGTCCTTTGCCTCCGTCTACTATGATAAGGTCGGGTTTATGCCAATCATTATGAGCCAACCTACGGCTTATCGTCTCATATAATGACGCGAAGTCATCAACACCTTTTACTGTTTTTATAATAAATTTACGATATTGGCTTTTGTCAGGTACGCCATTTATAAATACAGCCATTGACGCAACTGTCGCCGAACCCTGATTGTGTGATATGTCAAAGCATTCAACGCGTTTTGGTGGTATATCAAGTTGTAATAATTCCGCGAGCATGCGCAACGCACGTTCTCGTTCCATCGGTATGTCATTTTGCAAATATGGCTGGTGCGCGAAGATCCTTTCTAGACTTATGATTTGATCACGAAGCGCCTGCGCTTCTTCGTAATGGCGAGAGCGTGCGGCTAGTTTCATTTTTGATGTGAGCTCGCGTGTCAGTTTTTGAGTTTTGCCAGTCAGAACTTTACGAATTGCGCTTATGTTTGCTGTATAGTGTTTTTTGTTCGCAGACGTCAGACTAATTTCAGCGCAACAAAAGCCAAGACATTTATCGATTTGCGCGTTTACGCATAATCTTTTGTGTTTCCGTCCGTATGGGCATGTGCAGTATGGAAATATACGACGCAAGAGCATGATGACGCGCTTGATAGACGCGCCGTCAGTAAATGGGCCTATAAATGATGCCGAGTTTTCTTTAGAGTGCTCAAAGTTCAAAGGTTGATGAGTTAGATAGACGCGTGGGAAAATATTTTTTGAAAACCCAACAAAAAAATAGTTCTTATCATCACGCATGACAAGATTGTATTTTGGTTTCTTTGATTTAATGTATGACGACTCTGTTATGAGTGCTTCTATATCTGACGCAAGCTCTTTCCATTCAACAGTTGAAGCCTCGCGTACCATATCATCTTTCCATCCACCTTTTGTATATGAACGAAGTCTCGCTCGTAAGTTGGTGGCCTTTCCTATATATATGACTAGCCCTCGTTTATCTTTAAAAAAATAAACGCCAGGGGATTGTGGCGCGAGATTGATTATGTTTGAGAGCTCCGTGTGTGACATATTGGCATAGTACACATATATTGACTAATATGCAAAGATGTGCTTATATAAGCACAGAGGCACTTTTTACTAATACAGAGGAGGTTACGTGTTGAATTACGCAAGGAATGTTGCGCGGATCGGATGGGACTGCGAAAGGGTAGAGACATCCAAACGTATTATTTTGACCGACAGAATGTCAAATACGGATAGGCAGGCATATGCAAGTCATATGCGCCTGTGCAAGAATTGCAGGCGTTTGGTTATGAAATGGCATAATTCGGAGCCAACGCCAAATAATGTCGCATGAAAGGAGTTGAGATGTCATCAGCAATTTTGATCAATGAGAGAGGCGACCTGCTCTTTAGCGACAGCGCTGATCTTGCTCATTGGCGCAAAGACGATAGTACATATCGCATTGCATGGAGGATCGGCGATAATGCTCGCAGATTGGAGAAGGCATTCAATCTCTTTCTTGCAAATATCGGTGTTACGGAAGAAGAGTTCGGCATAGACGTTGTCTATGTTGAGATTTTCAAAGCGGGCATCGCGTTCGCAGAGCGTGAAGCATCACGTAAGGCTCGCCTAAAATAGGCGCCAGTGTGGCGACTTCCTGACAAGGGAGTCGCCACTTTTTTTTGCAAAAAAACTGCATTTGAGTCAATGTCTTGAACAAGAGTCTTTACGGGGGTATAATGCATTACTCTAATATGAAATCCAGAGGAGATAAAAAAGACTTTATTAAACTTCGAGGTGCGCGTATGCACAACCTCAAGAATATTGATATTGATATTCCCAAGAATTCTCTTGTCGTGATTACTGGGCTTTCGGGCTCAGGCAAGTCATCGCTCGCATTTGATACGATCTATGCAGAGGCCGAGCGCCGTTTTGTTGAATCGCTCTCAAGTTACGCAAGGCAATTTTTAGGTATTAAAGAAAAGCCCGATCTTGAATCGATCGAAGGATTGTCGCCAGCAATCGCGATTGACCAAAAAACAATTTCAAAAAATCCGCGTAGTACTGTAGGCACGATAACAGAGATATACGATTATCTTCGTTTGCTCTATTCGCGTGCTGGTATTCCACACTGTCCTAGTTGTGGTAAATCTGTGCGTCGCCAAACGCCAGATGAGATTATGAAAAAAATAGTTTCATTTGGTCCTGGCACAAATGTTCTGCTGTTGGCCCCTGTCGTTCGCGGGAAAAAGGGTGAGCACAAGTCAGTTTTGGGTGAGATTGAGCGTGGAGGATTTTTACGCGTACGATTTGATGGAGAGGTAATGCGCATTGAGGAGGCAAAAGATTTAACTCTTGACCCAAAGAAAAAACACACGCTAGAAGTCGTCATTGATCGCTTGATAGTTGATGGCGAGCTTGATAAAGCAAGATTGCGCGATTCAATAGAGACAGCGATTAAAATTGGCAAAGGTTTTTTGGTAGCGAACAACACGCAAGAAGACATATTGTTCTCTGAGCATTTGGCGTGTCCTGATTGCGGTATCTCGCTTTTTGATTTGGAGCCGCGCGCGTTTTCTTTCAATAGTCCGTATGGCGCGTGCCCAGGATGTACTGGCATCGGTTCTACGCTTGAAGTTGACTCAAAGTTCGTGATCCCAAATGAAAAGCTATCGTTTCTCGAAGGAGCTATCCAGCCGTGGGCGCGCGCATCACACAAGGTTGGTCGTCAATCGTGGTATTGGTGGATGCTAGAGGATTTGGCGTCAAGATATGATTTTGCGCTCGATAAACCAGTAAGTACTTTGCCAAAAAAAATTATTGAAATAATTTTAAGTGGCGAAGAAGGAGTGTTTGAAGGTGTAATACCAAATCTCAAACGACGATGGAAAGACACAGATTCCGAATGGACTAGAGGCGAGATTGAAAAGTATATGGTGGTACAGTCGTGTAGCGCGTGCGGTGGCAAACGGCTTAAGCCAGAGGTACTAGCCGTTACAGTAAATGGTAAAAATATCGCCGAGGTTTCCGATTTATCAATATCAGAATTATTAAAGTTTTTTAAGAGCTATTTTAAGAGCGCGCCAAAAGAGACACTTTTGATGTTAAAAGAGATTATTCGCCGTCTTGAGTTTTTGATCAATGTCGGACTTGAGTATATGGCGCTCTCGCGTACTTCTACTACGCTTGCTGGCGGAGAAGCTCAGCGCGTTCGCCTTGCCACGCAAATAGGTTCACAGCTCACAGGTGTTATCTATGTGTTAGACGAACCGTCTATCGGACTTCATGCGCGCGATCACGCAATGTTGCTAGAGACGATCAAGCATTTGCGTGATTTGGGCAATACGGTGCTTGTCGTAGAACATGACGCTGAGACAATGGAGGGTGCAGATTGGATTATTGATTTGGGGCCAGGAGCTGGCAAGCACGGAGGTAAGATAATTTTTGAAGGTACCTATAAAAAAATATTATCTGCCAAAACTCTTACTGGCGAATATTTGTCTGGACGCAAAAAAGTAGAAATCGAGCATCGCAATAAGCGCAGTCAGCTCGCCAAAGATTGGATTATTTTGGAAGGCGCTAGCGAGCATAATTTAAAAAATGTCACATTAAAAATCCCTCTTGGTAAATTTGTATGCGTATCTGGCGTGTCTGGCTCGGGCAAGTCAACGCTTGTAAATGATACGCTGTCTGCAATTTTGTTAGCACATTTTTATGGCGCACGCGCGCAAATCGGCGCTTATAAATCTATCTCTGGCATTGATAAGCTAGATAAAGCGATAGTCGTAGATCAATCGCCGATAGGTCGTACACCACGTTCAAACCCAGCCACGTATACAGGTATGTTTGGTCCAATTCGCGATTTATATTCAAAGACGCGCGAAGCAAGAGCCCGCGGATACGGTCCGGGGCGTTTTAGCTTCAATGTAAAAGGCGGGAGATGCGAAGAGTGTGAGGGTCAGGGTGTTAAAAAAATTGAAATGTATTTTTTGCCAGACTTGTATCAAGAGTGTGAGGAGTGTCATGGCACGCGATATAACCGCGAAGCGCTTGAGATTGAATATCAAAATAAAAATATTTCCCAAGTACTTGATATGTCTGCAGAAGAGGCGGCTATATTTTTTACTGATATCCCGGCAGTGCGTGAGCGAGCAGAGACGCTTGTGAGAGTCGGTCTCGGATATATGAAGCTCGGCCAACCAGCGACCACTCTCTCTGGCGGTGAGGCGCAGCGCGTGAAGCTAGCGACAGAGTTGGCTCGTCGCGCCACAGGCAAGACTATGTATATATTAGATGAGCCTACAACTGGTCTTCATTTTGATGATATTCAAAAATTAATGATTGTTTTGGATGCTCTCGTTGAGCGTGGCAACTCTGTGTTGGTCATTGAGCACAATATTGATGTATTAAAAAATGCAGATTGGATTGTAGACCTTGGCCCTGAAGGCGGATCTGGTGGCGGTATGATCGTCGCTGAAGGTACGCCCGAAGAAGTTGCCAAAGTCACCAAATCGTATACTGGCCAGTGGCTTAAAAAGACTTTGTAGTAATTCCCAAAGGACTTTCCTTTGGGAAAACTAGTATTTTTAGTAATGGGGGAGGAGTATACTACAAGTAATATGAAAAAATTAATTTTCGGGACAATTATTGGATTGTTTGCAGCAGCCTCTGTAGCATCAGCGGCGCCGCTCACGCAGGGGCAGATTGATGCGGTACTCGGTTTACTCCGCTCGTTTGGAGTGGAGGACAGCGTCATTGCCAATGTCCAGTCATCATTGACTGGTAAGCCGCCCTCGCCCTCGCCCTCGCCCTCGCCATCGCCAGTGGCGTGGTGTCATTCGTTTAATGTAAACCTCAAATTTGGTGATAGCGGCGAAGCCGGAGGTGTGTCTGTAGGGGAAGATATATCAGCACTTTTCAAGATTTTATCAAAAGAAGGGCTTTTGGATTATGACCGAGTTGTGCGGTCCGGTTCACCGGGAACTAGTCTCAGAGCAACTACTTTTACCGAAGATGTGGCTTCAGCAGTAACTGCTTTTCAAGAAAAATACCGCAGTGAAATTTTGACTCCCAACGGACTTACCCACGGCACCGGCTATGTCGGTCCCGCAACACGCAAGAAATTAAATCAGCTGTACGGATGTGGGGTTGCTGTAAAACCGCCTACTCCCGTGTCCTGCACTGAAGATGCCAAACAATGCCCCGATGGTTCGTATGTAGGCCGTATTGCACCAAGCTGCCAGTTTGCTCCGTGTCCTACTTCAGATGCATATATAAAATCTCTTACAAAAGATGGAAGTATGCTAATAGTAGGCTGGGTGCGTTCTGATGTTGATGGCACGGCTCTTGCTGGAGTTAAAGTATCTTCTTCGGGTGGTTCTTCTGTCTTTACCAACCAGGATGGTTATTTTGAGTTTTCTTTTCCTATCCAAGGATATAAGGATTTACCATGTATCGGTACCGTTGCGACTATTATGTTCGTAAAAGATGGATACCGAACCGAAAAACAAATCAATACTAGTATTTGGAGTGGTGGCGATTGGATACTAAAAATTAGTCTCAAGCCAGGTAATGGTGAGTTCGTAAGAGATTGGCGTCCGCATCAGTGCTATGGGCTATAAACTTGGCTGTCCGACCGCCAAGTAAAAGAAAATGCGCCGCCCAAATATTTACTTTTTGGGCGGCGCTAGTTATGTGACATGTTGTGCCGTATGTTCTGTGATGACTTTTAGAATCTCTTTGCGTATATGATATGCAAGTCCAGTGTGGCTATACCACATGTCGTCGTTGGCAGTTTCCTCAACATTGATAGTATGGCGCGCGCCATCCAATACCGCTTCGTGCGCCGGCACAATTTTGTCTTGTGTGCTGATAGCAATCACGATCTTTGATAGCAGTGTCGGGTCTGTAAGCATTCCTCTATCAAACGGAAACTCATTTTTTCCAGACGTGATTGAAAGATAGATATTGAGTGCTCGCAGAGAAGCTCCACGGACTGGAGAGCTTATGAGAATCGCAGTTTGAATTTCTGGATGATAAGGCAATGTGCCCAAAATATCAGTCCCACCTTTTGAATGACCGATGAGTATAGGTGGTAAACCAGTTTCGTCTTCATCTTGTTTGATCGCGTATGATATAACGTCACGCGATTGCTTCCACCCGAGAACGTTGCGATTCAGATTTTGCGGTGTGATTAGGTATACGCCATTTGCATGCATGTATGTGCAAAGTCGCAAATAATATTTTGATAGAGCGAAGAACCCAGGCATAAAAATAACATGAGGATTTTCAGCTCGCGCCGTATCTCGACGCTCATCATTAATAAAAAATGAGTCAAGAAGCATCGTTGTAGCTGACGGCAATTCTTTTGTAATGTTAAAGCCTATACGGCCAAGTTCAGTGACTGTATGGCGAATGTTTTTTGCAATAAGCTCCATAAATTCTTGAGGGCCCATTTATCATCTCCTTTAAATTGTTAAGGCGCACTGTATTTAGCGTACTCTTGCGCCATGACTAAGCAAGGCGGAACATCTGTTGGCAAGGTTGACATTGCTGTAAAAGTGCATACAATAGCTCTATTAGCAGTCTTGGGTCGAGAGTGCTAGATATTAAAAACCGATATTTTATAAAGTAATATGACGATTAAGCCACTTGGTGATCGTGTGCTTCTTGAAGCTTTGTCGCGTGAAGAACGAGAGGGTAAGACAGCGTCAGGCATTGTCATTCCAGACACAGCTGAAAAGGAGCGTCCAGAGGAAGGGCGTGTTGTCGCCGTAGGTTCTGGCAAGATGACTGATGACGGAAAGATGATTCCAATGAGTATCAAAGTAGGGTCGCGTGTACTGTTCGCAAAGTACGGCCCTTCTGAAATCAAAGTCGAAGGCAAAGAATATTTGATCGCGCGAGAAGAAGATATCCTCGCGGTAATAGAACAATAATATGTCAGCAAAAGAAATTGTATTTAATGAAAAGGCGCGCGCGGCACTACAGCGCGGTGTAGATACTCTTGCGAACGCAGTAAAAGTCACACTCGGTCCAAAGGGTCGCAATGTAGTGATTGAAAAAGGATACGGATCCCCAGTCATCACAAACGACGGCGTAACAATCGCCAAAGAGATTGTAGTCAAAGATAAGGTAGAAAACATGGGCGTAGAAATTGTCAAAGAAGTCGCGTCAAAGACCAATGACATCGCTGGCGACGGCACCACGACAGCGACTCTTCTCGCACAGTCTATTTTTAACGCTGGCCTTTTAGAGCTCGCGGGTTCTTCCACGCTCTCGCTCATGGCTCTCAAAGATGCGCTTTTGAACGGCGCAGGTCAGATGGGGGAGCTTCTCAAAAAGAATGCACTCAAAATTGACTCAAAAGAAAAATGGGCGCAGGTCGCAACCATTTCTGCGAAAGATGCAGAGATTGGCGCGCTTATCGCCAGCATTATAGAAAAGGTTGGCAAAGACGGCGTTATAACAGTTGAGGAGTCGCAGACTTTTGGCGTCTCTCACGAAGTTGTCGAAGGTATGCAGTTTGATAAAGGATATGTAGCGCCATACATGGTGACCAATCCTGACAGGATGGAGGCAATCTATGATGATCCAAAGATTTTGATCACGGATCGCAAAATCTCCGCAATTTCAGACATCTTGCCGATTTTGGAAAAACTCGCGCAATCAGGTAAAAAAGAACTTATTATTATCGCTGAAGATATCGAGGGTGAGGCGCTCGCAACTCTTATTGTAAATAAAATTCGCGGTACATTTCATTCACTCGCCATAAAGGCGCCTGGATATGGAGACCGCAGAAAAGAAATGTTGGAAGATATTGCCGTTGTGACTGGAGGCACCGTTATATCTGAAGACATCGGATTAAAGCTTGAAAAAGCCGAGCTCACCATGCTTGGTTCTGCACGCAAAGTAATCTCAACAAAAGAACATACTACTATAGTTGATGGTAAAGGCGAGCGTTCGCACATCGAACAGCGTGCATCACAAATCAAAAAACAGATGGAGGACAGCGATTCTTCGTTTGATAAAGAAAAACTGCAGGAGCGTTATGCGAAGCTCGCAGGAGGCGTTGCTGTGATTCGCGTTGGAGCCGCAACTGAAGTAGAACAAAAAGAAAAACAACATCGTATTGAAGACGCTGTGTCAGCGACCAAGGCGGCGATAGAAGAAGGCATCGTGCCTGGTGGTGGAGTTGTCTTGTTATATTCTTCGTATAATCTTAAAAATTTAAAACAAGCCGAAAACCAAGCGCCACAAATGATCGAGGCACAAGAGGCAGCAACGCGTATTTTGCGCCGAGCGCTTCGCGCGCCGTTTGAGCAGATCATGCTCAATGCTGGCAAGACTCCTGCTGATGTCGTTGGAGGACTTATCAAAGTATGGCTTGAAAAAGAAAAGATTGATGTCGCCAATCTTGCTGGTGATGCAAAATGGCCAGTGTGGGGCTATGATGTCTCTCGCGAAGATTATGTAGATATGATCGCGACAGGCGTTATTGATCCTGTAAAAGTTACTCGTTCGGCTTTGCAAAATGCGACATCAGCAGCAGCTATGTTGCTCACGACCGAGGCAGCTATTGTGGATATCCCAGAGAAAAAAGATGCTCCTATGGGTATGCCTGGAGGTATGGGTGGCATGGATTACTAATCCATCCAGTCATATAAAAATAAAAAACCTTTCCCATGTGGAAAGGTTTTTTATTTCCAAAGATTTTTTTGGTATACTATTTGTATATGGGAAGCGCGAAAGAAAAGCCTGTCGAGATTGAAGCTGTTGAGCCAGCTGAAGTAGTAGAGCCAGCTGAAGTAGTAGAGCCAGCTGAAGTAGTAGAGCCAGCTGAAGCTGTGCTAGAAGGGGCGCGCCCAAATGTGTTTAAACGACTTATGGATTCAGGCATGGGTCATATAGATGGCTCTTACAACAATATAAAATTGGTTTTTTATGGAAAAGCTATGGAGGTTTATGATAAAATTTCCGGGCATCCACAGCTAAAGCGTGAGCGCGCGCAAAAAGAGGCAAATGAACACGAATTGGCTCTTGAACAAAATCGTACAGCTCAAAAGACTCATTCTGGCGATCCAGCGATATTACAAAAATTACGCGATGAAGAGAGCGGTCTTGAAAGAGGCCTTGTCGGAGCGCGTCAAAAGCTTGGAAGGGAGGAGATTAAAGAGGCCAAATTCAAAAATGGCAGGCGTTTTTTTGAAGATAAAGCGCGAACTGTGGCATCAAATGGATTACAAAAGATTGATAGTCGGCTAGCGCCTTATGAACAAAGGATCGTCGCCACGAATGCCAGTATTGAGCGATCTGGCGCGCGTCTTCGGCTTATAAATGGGCGACTTGACGAGTATGAAAAAAATCTCGCAGAGAAGAGGGCAGAAATCATAGGCGTTAGAGATCCCATAGAGCGCAAAAAACTTGAAGTAGAGATTGGCAATCTTATGTCTATGGCAAAGAGTAGAAGGCGTGTTGTAGGGCGAGTTATCGAAAGGCAGAAAAAGGCACAAAAAGATCTTAAAAAAAACGAGGCAGTAGCCCTTCCATTGCGCGAAAATCATAGGCACTTCGCTCGTGCCGCAGGACTTGAAGTGAGCGCGGGTGTACTTTCAAAAGGTTCGCCACCGGAAGATTTGCCAGTGATGCCAAGTACTAAGATAGAAACAGTCGCCGATAAGGCGGTTATTGTAGAGGCTCACTACAGCAAACCAGAATCAAATATTTACAATGAAAAGGTTGATAGGTTTATAGATAGCTGGAATAAACTCGTTTGGCGTTCAGCTTGGAAGATTGAAGATCTCGGGCATTTTAGATTTCTAGCTAAAGATAGAACTGCCCCTGTGTATGCAGTGCGAAAATATTTTGAAGACATGTTTACCATAAAAGGTCTTAGAATGACTGAAGGCCAGTATAATAAAGTTGATAGTATAGCGAACCAAGTGTCTTCTGGTGTGCACGTTGAAGAGACATTCGCAGAAATAAAAAAGAACGAAGATGCTCGTAAAAAGCACAAAGAGAATAAAAAACATGCAAAATAATAATCAGCTTACGGTTCAGGAGCTAAGGCGCGAAGCGCATAAGTTTTTCGGTTCGCTAAAAAGCGAGCTCATGTCAGTAGAAGAAGACCTTGATATGCTCGATAGCGAGCTAGCTACGCTCGATAAGATGCAGACAAATTTATCGCACGATATTGGCATCATAGAAAATGAGACAATCACGCATATATATGGGCAACTTATTGGCCTGCTTAACAGGGCAGATGAAGACGCCGAATACGAGATGGGCATGGGTTAGCTCTTTTGCATTATTTTCTTTTATGGTATAATAGACGCTATGAATACGACTCTTTATATAGTGTATGGTGTTGTTGGCGTTGTAGTGCTGTGGGCTGTTTTTGCTTTTAATCGTTTTGTCCGTTTGCGCAATCGTGTACGCGAAGCATGGAGTGATATTGAGGTGCAATTAAAACGCCGTTATGACCTTATCCCAAACCTTATAGAGACAGTAAAGGGATATGCAAAGCACGAATCGCAGGCATTTGAAAATGTGACCAAGGCGCGTAGTGCAGCACTCGCTGGCGGTGGCAGTGCGCATGATCGTGCGGAGAAAGAAAATATGCTCACAGGCGCTCTCAAAAGTATTTTTGCTATTGCCGAGGCGTATCCAGATCTCAAGGCAAATACAAATTTTGCAGAACTTCAGCGTGAACTTTCAGACACAGAAAACAAGATTCAAGCGGCTCGCCGTTTTTTCAATACCAATGCAATGGAGATAAATACGGCAGTTGAGTCGTTTCCGTCTAATATAATAGCAGGATTGTTTGGCTTCAAAAAAGAAGAATTCTTTGATCTCGATGAGACTCCTGCCGCGCGCGAGCCGGTCAAAGTATCGTTTTAAGAAAAATGGCTACACTCTGGACACACAAGGATTCTAATATCCGAAAGACTTGGCTTTTGATGACGGTTTTTTTTGCCGTCGTTATGGCAATTGGCTGGGCATTCTCGCAGATATACGGCAATCCAGGTATTTTAGTGTTCGCTGTCGTTTTGAGCTCGACGATGAGCATCGCTTCATACTGGTGGTCAGACAAACTGGTGATCGCAACCACAGGTGCCAGAGAACTTAAAGATGCAGAGGCGCCAGATCTTCACAATATTATTGAAAATCTTGCGATTACGGCAGGCCTTCCAAAACCACGCATCTATATAGTACAAACAGCGCAACCAAACGCGTTCGCTACCGGTCGCAACCCAGAGCATGCCATGGTGGCTGTGACCACAGGTCTTTTGGAGCGTATGAATCGCACGGAGTTAGAGGGCATACTTGCGCACGAAATGTCGCACATCGGCAATCGCGACATGTTGGTATCAACTGTGGCTGTAGTACTCGTTGGCGTTATCCAACTTATGGCTGATATGTTTATTCGCCGTATGTGGTGGGGCGGATCTGATAGAGATCGTGGCGGGCAGGCGCAACTTGTTTTTATGATTGTTGGTATAGCTATTTCATTGTTAGCGCCATTGCTCGCAATGCTGATGCAACTTGCAATCTCACGCAAGCGTGAATATTTGGCTGACGCATCAGGCGCGCTTTTGACTCGTTACCCTGAAGGGCTTGCCTCCGCCCTTGAGAAGCTCGCGCAAGATCACACTCCAATGCAACAGGCAAATCACGCGACAGCGCATTTGTGGCTTGACGACCCGTATCAGGGCAAAGAAAAAAAGGTGTCGTGGCTTACAAAGATGTTTATGACGCATCCACCGATTGAAGATCGCATTCGTATCTTGCGTGGTATGCGCGTTGAATAATTATGCATTTAATAAGAAAGACAAAAATCATAGCAACAATCGGTCCAGCGTCAGAATCGCGGGAGAATCTTTTGCGCTTGATCACAGAAGGCACTGACGCCGCGCGTCTCAATTTTTCACATGGCGTGCAGGCTGATCATGGCCGTCGTATCAAATTGATACGCGAACTTGAGCGTAAGACTGGAAAGTTTATCGGCATTATTGCAGATCTCCAAGGCCCAAAGATGCGTGTAGGCGCCCTGCCAAAAGAAGGCGTGCTATTGCGCGATGATACTGAAGTGGTACTCGATACTACTATCTCTGAATACGACGGCGGCGCAATACCGGTGCCATCACCTATTTTTGCAAAAGGCGCCTCAAAGGGTAGTCGCGTGTTTCTTGATGACGGCTCTTTGCTGTTGGAGATCGTAGGAGTAAAGGGTTTGTTGGGGCGACAATTTGTAGCGCGCGTATTGCGTGGTGGTACGCTTTATTCACATAAAGGCATCAATGTGCCAGAACTCAAGTTGCGCACAAATATTTTTGAAGAAAAAGACAAGAGTGATATGGCATATGCCATCAAACAAAAAGTTGATTATATCGCCGTTTCTTTTGTTCGCAATGGTGATGATATGCGTGAGGCGCGCAAGCTTATTGGATCGGCGCCTATCAAATTGATTGCCAAAATCGAACGACCAGAAGCACTCGCAAACCTCGAAGATATTATTTCCGAATCTGACGCTATCATGGTCGCACGAGGCGATCTTGGTATTGAGACGCCATTGTGGCAGTTGCCAATGCGTCAGAAAGAAATAATCGATAAGGCACATAGGGCGATGAAGCCCGTGATTGTGGCCACGCAGATGCTCGAGAGTATGACAAAAAATGCCATTCCAACGCGTGCGGAGGTTAGTGATGTGGCAAACGCTGTATATGATTCAACCGATGCAGTTATGTTGTCTGCTGAATCTGCGTCAGGTAAATATCCCGTTGAAGCTGTGCGAATGATGAAAAATATTTTAGAGGAAACTGAAAAGGATGTAGGCCATGTATTTTCTAATGAAAAAGAAGAATATCACGATATCAAAGTAGCAGTACCAAAGTCTGCAAAGTATATTGCCGAACAAGTAGACGCAAATGCTATTTTAGTCGGAACCGCTACTGGAAGTGCGGCGCAGGCAGTATCACACTATCGTCCACAAGTATGTGTTATCGCGTCAGCAGCAAACGAGCGTGTCGCGCGTAGTCTTTCTATAGTATGGGGCGTAACATCGATTGTAATAAAAAATATTAAAAGCATTATAGATCTTGAGAAAAAATCTTTAGCAGAACTTAAAAAACGCGACTTTATCAAATCAGGTGACAAAGTAGTATTTGTGTCAGGCACTCGCCTTGGCGATGTCGGTAAGACCAACGCATTATCAGTAGTGCGCGTTTCATAACTATGTTTGATAAGCTCAAGCAAATAAACGAATTGCGTAAAATGCAGCAGATGGTGGCAGGTGAGAGGGTGACGGCCGAGCAAAATGGTGTGCGCGTGACTATCAATGGCACTTTGATGGTAGAAGAAATCTCACTCAACCCAGAACTTTCACAGACAGGTCAGGAGCGCGCGCTCAAAGACGCTCTTAATGATGCAAACAAAAAGATGCAAACACAACTCGCCCAAAAATTAGGCGGTATGATGCCGAGGTAAATCCCACGTACAATATCCTATTGACAAATAGGATATTGTATGATAAAGTAATACAAGTAGCCCTTTGAATTTAAATCTGTAGCCACATAGCAATATGTCGGCGACTAATATGGGAGTAAATGATGCACAATTTTATTAATGATATGCCGTTCAATTGCAAAGAAGCGTCTATTGATATTTTGAATAGATGCCAGCTCGGCTCTGCGGACAGCGCTGAAATCATCGACAGGATGATTTCCGAATGCAAGGCCATAGAGTGTCGCTTGCGGGGAGGGATATTAACAAAGCGGCATGGCGAGCTACAGGACGAGCTCTGCGTAATGCGTGAAATCATCTACACGTTGAAAAAAGAGATACGACTAAAGTTACGCCTTAGAGTGGGGGCAGCATCATTGGGGCTTGTATTTCTAGCCTCCGTGATATTCTTTTGGTTAGAGTAAAAAAACCATTAGATAGCGGATAATAATAACCCGAAGCGACAACAGTCGCTTCG
>CALRCC010000008.1 GCA_943354465.1 Candidatus Ryanbacteria bacterium | reverse complement strand
TCAAATCTCACTGATCCTGCAGCAAGAGAAGCACTATCCAAGCTTGCCGATGAGATCAATAGCGTGACTGGTGCTATAAAAATAATGCATGGAGCTGATAAACCACCGGCAGACGCTACGAATGCCGCAAAAGACAAGTACAGAGAACAAACAGAAGATTATGTGGCGAATCTTTCTGAAAAGGGCTTTGCCAACATGAATACGAAAGCCGCAGAAAATAAATATGTATCTGAAGCGGTGCTAAAAACTGCATCACCGACTGACATGAGGCGACTTGCGGGCACGACACGAGGTGCGCAGACTCTACAGACGATGATTGGAAGAGCGGCTGCGACCCACGGATCAAGCAAAGAATATGAAGATCTTAGCGAGAAGGAGCGTGAGGATAATACGACCATCTTTAATAATAATAAGAAAGCGCTAGAAGACCTTATTGGAGATGTAGGAACCCGTAACTGGATTAACAGTAGTGCCGGCCAAGGCGTTGTTAAGCATGGCAGAAGAGTTACAAGGCGTGATGTGCCTACGGGACCTCCAGCAACTCCACCAGCTACTGGCGCGCCTATACCTGCTGGCCCAATTACTACACCCTAATCTATGAAAACATTCACACAGCAACAAACATTAGACGCATACGACAAGCTTCCCAGTCTAGCGAAGGACGCTATTTTTGCCGAAGCTACCACAGAAAAAATACAAGCGATAGGCAAAAAACACGGACTTTTGATTGATAAAATGGGCGCGCTCGCCGAAGATGTTGGCTATGTAATGCTGGGGCTTATCAAAGTAAATGAATTTGCCGAATATGTGATGGACTCATGCGGGGTATCAGCACAAAAGGCGAGCGAGATTATCGCCGACTTAAACCGCGATATTTTCTCGCCTATACACGAGCATATTGTGACGGCGACACAAGAGCCAAAGCCTGCGCCAAAATCCGCCAATGATATTGAAGCGTCTCCAGCATTTCGTCCGTCATCATTTGCTATGCCAATGGGCGATAGCTCGCAAAAACCTTCATCAGGACAGCCGACGATAGCGCCGATGATCTTCCCTCAAAAACTGCGCGAGGAAACTTCAATGCCAGCCACAAATATCCAACAAAACCAGCCAAGCATAGCGCCGAAAGCCCCTGAATTTCGCGAGGTAGCCAAAAGTACCGCGGAACCGAGCAAATTAAACACGCCAAAAGCGATAGACGCTTATCGCGAGGAAATACTCTAATATGCAACAATTTCAAGTACCGCAATATATTGAGATAGAAGATAAAATCATAGGCCCGCTCTCAATAAAACAATTTATATACGTGCTCGCCTCTGGCGGTGGGGCACTCTTGTTTTTCGCGCTCGGATTGCCTGGCATTATTTTTTGGCCTCTAACGATGGCGTGGGTTGGGTTTTTTGTATCTATGGCATTTGTAAAAATAAATGGTCAACCATTTGTCATGGTGCTCAACAACGCTATAAACCATATAACGAGCACGCGCCTTTATATATGGAAACGAGAAGATAAAAAAATAAAATCATCTCCACAGGTTATAGCTCCTGTGGCTATGCACGCACCGAGACTGACGGAAAGCCGTCTCAAAAATCTTTCATGGTCGCTTGATATAAATGAAAAACTAAAAGAACGAGACAAATAATCATGCCAATATCTACACAATCAGAGCTCGCGCGCCACGCCAAGGCATCGCAAGACATCATACCTATAGAAGAGATACGCGATGGTGTAGTAGTGATGCGCGACGGATCGTTGCGAGCCGTTCTTATGGCGTCTTCACTAAACTTTGCGCTCAAAGCTCCAGACGAACAAGACGCGATAATAATGCAATATCAAAGCTTTCTTAACTCTCTGGATTTTTCCGTGCAGATATCCATTCAATCGCGCAAGCTCAACATAGAGCCATATCTGGCTACTTTGCGTGAACGCAAAAAAGCAGAGACACAAGAGCTATTGCGTGTACAAATCACTGAATACATCACATTCATAAAAGACTTTGTTGATACGAGCAACATAGTATCAAAAGTATTCTATGTGGTCGTCCCATTTAGCCCGATGGCAGCTGCTCTCAAAAACAAACAGGGGATGCTAGATGCTATAAAAAATATATTCAAAAAAAGAGACATAAATAAACCTCTTATTGACACTGAAAATTTTGCCGAATACAGAACTCAACTATGGCAACGCATTGATACGGTGACAGCAGGGCTCATCAGGTCAGGGGTGCGCGCAGTACCGCTCAATACAGAAGAGCTTATCGAGCTTTATTATGGGCTATATAATCCAGAAGGAGCCGAGCATGGCAAGGCGCCTCAAATAAGCGGCATCATTGAAAAACAATAATATGGCGATCTTGAACATATTTGGCAACAAGCAAGAAGGCGACGACATCCTACCGATAGTACCGCAAGATATATATCAATCTGGAGTTTTGGGGCTCAAAGATATAATCGCGCCGTCCGCATTTGAGATAAACTCAAACTTTATACGCCTTGGAGAAAAATTTGCGCGTACTATTTTTGTATTCGCGTATCCCAGGTACTTGGCGACCAATTGGTTTTCTGGTGTCATAAATCTAGACAAGATTTTTGATATTACGATGTTCTTTCATCCTGTTGATACTGGCGTCATTCTACGCAAACTGCTAAAAAAAACCGCTGAAGTTCAATCGCAAATATCAGAACGATCAGAAAAGGGGCTAGTACGCGACCCAATGCTTGATACGGCTTATCAAGATCTTGAAAGCCTGCGTGACAAACTCTCACAAGCTCAAGAGAAGCTGTTTTTGTTTGGACTATATCTGACTATATACGCCGACTCGATTGAAGATCTCAACCGCGAAGAAGCGGAGGTCAAATCGATGCTAGAGGCGCGGCTTGTGTACACCAAGCCGGCATTATTCCAACAGCGCGAGGGGATGACATCAGTATTTCCATACTGCCAAGACGAACTTCTGGTGCACAACTATCTCAATTCATCTCCCGCATCTTCTGCGTTTCCATTTACATCGTTTGATCTAACAGCAAACAAGGGGATTCTGTTTGGCATAAATCGCCACAACAATTCTTTGGTGCTTTTTGATCGTTTTAGTCTTGAAAACTACAACTCAATAATGTTCGCAAAATCTGGCTCAGGCAAATCATATACCGCAAAACTTGAGATTTTACGCTCGCTCATGTTTGATACTGATGTCATAGTCATAGATCCAGAGCGCGAATACGAGTATCTTGCTGAAGCCGTAGGCGGGCGATATTTCAATATATCTCTTACTTCAAAACACCATATCAATCCATTTGATCTGCCAGTACCACGCGAGGACGAATCATCATCGGACATACTTCGCTCGCATATCATTGGCCTTGTCGGTTTATTTCGACTTATGCTTGGTGGGCTTTCGCCACAAGAAGATTCGGTGATTGACCGAGCGATCGCTGAAACATACGCGACAAAAGATATCACCGCTGACTCTGATTTCTCGCAGATAACTCCGCCCACGCTGTCCGACTTAGCACTGGTATTGGCAAGTATGGAGGGAGGTGAGTCGCTCGCCATGCGTATGAAGAAATTTACAGAAGGCACATGGTCTGGATTTATCAATCAGCCAAGCAATGTCAATATCAATGTGCGTCTCGCTGTCTTTTCTATACGCGACATGGAAGAAGAATTGCGCCCTATCGCTATGTATCTCATCATCAATCATATATGGAGCGCGGTACGCAGAACTCTGCGCAAACGCCTTATGGTTGTAGATGAGGCATGGATAATGATGAAACATCCAGATAGCGCGTCGTTTCTATATGGTATCGCAAAACGCGCGCGCAAATATTATTTGGGACTTGCGACCATCACTCAAGATATCGCTGACTTTATGGCATCGCCGTACGGCAAGCCGATCATCACAAACTCGTCTATACAAATTCTTCTCAAACAATCGCCAGCGTCAATCAACGCAGTGCAAGAGGCATTTAATATGACGGAGGAAGAAAAATTTTTATTGCTTGAGTCAGATGTAGGCGAGGGGATATTCTTCGCTGGACTCAAGCATGTAGCGATAAAAATACACGCATCATACACAGAGCATCAAATCATCACGTCAGACCCTGCCGAGCTCTTGGCGATACAAAAGGCGAAAGATGAGGTAGGAGCGGAGAGATAATATATGGCAGACGCTAAACAGCCCGACCAAGAACTAGAGCTTAATCGCCAAGAAGAGCTTACATTATCTAGAAGAAGCATGGCACGGCAAATCGAAAGCAAGGTTAGGCAGCTTGCAAAAAAACTAGCGCAGAAGCTTGAGCAACAAATTCGCGATGGTAATGATGCCTCGGCAATCACCATACTTATATTCCTTGCCTTTCTAAAAGACGGTTTGCTCGACATAGGGCTAGACTTCCTTGGTATTGGGATCGTGCCAATTATAGGACAAATCCCAGGATGGTTTGTGAGCGCAACGCTTTTCTACTTTATGTACGGTAAGGGATATTTTCTCAAACAACGCGCAAAAATGAATGCTCGCATATGGCTATATGTACTCAGTTTCATTTTTGACGGACTACCTGCAATAGAAGCTCTCCCAGTGACAACGATAACTGTACTGCATACGATTAAACTTATGAAAAAACGAGCAAGACAAGCAAAAGAAGATTTGACCTCACTCTACAGTCTTACTAAAAGACAGTTAGAATCATTGCAAAAGGAATTATACATAGATTAAATGATTTTGATATACTAAATACATATTATGCAAAAAGTGCCATCTATCATATTTAGCATAACGGCAACTTGGCTCATTGGCATGAGTGTACTTGCCCAAACGACTCCTGTGTCTACCACCACAAACGATTTATATTTTGGCGCTGAACTATCAAAAGAAGTGAGAGATGCTATTGAAAAAAGAATTCTAGACCAACAAAAGCAAATTTTGGATGCAAAAAATGACTTTGATAAAAAAATGTCTGAAGCTCTTGATAAGGCGACAAAAGACGCTCTAAAGACCATAGATATTGCAAAGAATAGCCTGATTACTCCTCCAGAGCTTATACTGGATAGCAAAAATATGAAGCCAGGCACAAATATGCGAGTATCAGTAAATACATTTTCACTGGACCTTGGTGGCTCAAATATCGCATGGTACCACAATGGCAAGAGCGTCAGCTCTGGCAGTGGCAACGTATCATATAGATTTATATTGGGCGTACTTGGTACTGCAGAAAATATAAGAGCAGTCATAACAACCTCTACTGGTAAGATTTATGAGGTTTCAAAAATCATACGACCAGCCCGTATTTATGTCACATGGCGCGCTGAAACATATACTCCGCCTTGGTACAAAGGCAAAACGCTTCCTCCGCCTGGAGCGACTATCAAAGTGATAGCTGTACCTGATTTTCGCATTGGGCAAACAGTTCTTGACCCACGAGATATTACTTATGAATGGACAATCAATGATGCAAAACAGCCAGTATCTTCTGGCACAAACGGCAAAGGTAAAAATATATTTTCATTCACGACAGGATTAAATGCAAATATTGAGCATAAAATAACAGTGTTTGGCAAAGATGCCGCTGGACGCATCGCGCACGAAGAGTCATTTAAAATACGCGCGCACAGGCCAGAGCTTGTATTTTATGAGCGAGATCCACTCTTGGGGCTCAAATATTGGCAAGCGTTACGCGACACTCAAGTGCCGTCTGGAAAAGATACCGTATTGCAGTTTGAGCCGTTTAATCTTCATACGGAAGATATGCGCGAACTATTTTATACATGGAAAGTTAACGGACAAAAGATTACAAACCAGAATCCGCAATCACGCGTGCTTCGTTTTTCATCATCAGCTGGAAGCTCTGGTAGGCAGGCAATCAATGTATCATACGAAAATCCAAATAGGGTTTTTATGCGCGGGTCATCGCAGATAGCAATAACAGTTGATAAATAATATGCATCAAGTCACAACAATTTTAATATTTCTGGCTCTGACTCCTGCATCTCTATATGCTCAAGAGCTATTATACGAACTAGCGGCTCCATTACCGGGAGGAAAGCCACAAATAAGTACATTTTTTGAATATGTTAAATATTTTGTACCGTTTTTGCTATCGCTAGCGTCAATACTCGCGCTAGTCATGTTTACTATTGGCGCGATAGAATATATGTTTAGTGAAGGAGGGGAGGGCAACAAAGACGGCAAAGATAAAATGACGAGTGCTATTTTTGGTATATTGCTTGCGGCAGGATCGGTGCTCATTTTACAGACCATCAATCCAAAACTTGTCACTCTAAGTTTCGAAATAGAGCAACTAACAAGCACGGTCGTAGAGCAACCCAATGCTGGATGCACGTCTTGCGGTGGATCTTGCTGGGGAGATGACTGCGTGGGCGGCAAAACATGCGCGAATAAGGGCAATGGGCCGAAGGGACCTTTCTTATGCGAGTCCCCACCGACATCATGCTCGCCGAGCTGTGGCGCTGGCTTTGTCTGCATCACAAATGCTACTGGCGCAGAATGTGTTGACATGACCGATCTCGGGTCGTCTAGAGAGTGCACCGCTGAACAAGCCATAGCTAGTCTATGCCCCCCAGGCAAGTGTGGCGTCGAGAGCAGATTAGTAATGGGCAGAATGTATGACCACATCTTACCATGTCGCAAATAAAATATATACACATAACACTGATTGTTTTTGCTGGGCTATTGATATCTGGTGGTGGAGCCGCTATCTTTGCGTCACTAGCAGAACAAGATACCAACTTACAGCTGGCATCTGCGTCAATCATTGATGGTGTGAGCGGATATGACTCGCCAAACTCAAAAATAGTCGCACCAAAATTATTTTGCGGTGGAGATGTATACGGCGAGTGTGAAGGGGGGTCTGCCGCATGCGTCACAAACCAAATAGGAGACTATCGTTGTGTGCGACTACCGATCGCAAAATGTCCTAGTGGTGCTGTGTGTGCCAAATGCTCGCAATCACAACTTACACAATGCCTAAAATATCACAAAAGAACTACAGCATGCGCGGTTGTAACCAAAGATCAAATCCACTCAACACTTTGCTCTCATGAATAACAAAACTCGCAATTATATTATCGCCCTCGGATTATTGCTTCTTTTATTGATAGGCATTATTTTCTATGTCTTGTTCAGAAGCGACATTGGGCCTTTTGGTCCGAAAGAGCCTGAAATTGGCGGGTTCCCAGATACTGATGGCGGAGGCGGATATACACTCCCGCCAATAGATGGGGGTACCAGACCACCTTACGGTCAAGGACTAACGGAAGGTGAAAAAAAACTCTTAGTACAAATATCAAAAGATCCAGTCATCGGTAGCACCATACGAAAAGACAAAATTTTATACTTCAAGCGTGGACTGGGGCATATCTTCTCATCACCATTTGACGGTTCCGTAGAAGAAGAACGCCTGATAGCTCTTTCCGTCCCAAACATCATAGACGTATTGTGGTCACCGTCACGCGCAAACGTCATTATTGCCGACCTAAATGACACGACGGCTCGTAGATTTTGGGTGCATTTTACTAGTACATCAACCATAGAAAAAGGGCTTTTCCCCGACGAGATAACTTCTGTGCAGTTCTCGCCAGCAGAAGAAAAGATTGCTGGCATAGTAAAAAACACGGCATTATATACTGTCGTCACAGCGACACCGCAAGGTAAGTCACTAAAAACGATACTACAGACATCAATGCCTGATATTGAGCTTTCATGGGCGTCAAAAACTCTATTGGGACTACAGACAAGATCATCGGCATTTATCCCATCTATTTTACAGACGGTGCCTGTATCTGGAGGCGTAGCATCAGTACTGCTGGCAGATGTGCGCGGGCTTGATGTACTGTGGGACACAAATAGCCAAAGATTCATAACGCTAGAAGTCGCACGAGAAGGGAAGTCGCCAACGCTTGTTTTGCGCGACAGGCGTACTCCAAACACTGGCAGAGAATTGTCATTTCAAACTATGCCTGAAAAATGTGTATGGTCTAGTACGGCGACATCTACAATATACTGCGCTATCCCACTAAATCTTGGTATAGATCCGTTGCCTGACAGCTGGTGGCAGGGGAAAGTGAGCTTCAACGATTCACTATGGAAAATTGATATTAATACTGGTGAGGCATCATCACTTCTAGAAAGCGGAATGTTTGATATAACGCGCCCAATATTATCACCAAAGGAAGACTATATATTTTTTATAAACAAAAAAGACTCCATGTTGTGGAGCCTACGCCTTACCGATACAGCGACTAGCACTGCCAACTAACGATTAAATCGTAGATAGCTTGATAACCACGCGCCTAGTAAGGCCATCGCCGACTGATTCAGTGGCAATATCAGGGTATTCTTGAAGCGCCATGTGCACTATTCTGCGTTCAAAAGCTGTCATCGGCTCAAGGGCTACATCTTTTTTAAAATATCTGACTCGTTGGGCACCCATGCGCGCCTTATCTCGTAGATCATCGAAACGGCGTCGCTGATAATCATTTATATCTATCATCAGCTTTGCGTCTGTAGTTCCTGTTTTGCGTTCAATAACTCTGCGCAAAATATAGTTGAGTGCCTGCAAGTTAGCCCCTGCCTCGCCAATCAAAAGGCCAGCGTCATCAGTACGAATAAGCAGGGCGTCGCAATCTCCGATCACGCCCTCTTCTATGCGCGCGACAACATTCATTGCGGCAAAAAACTCCCGCGCGCACTCAATCGCCTTATTGTTTGATGTGGACTGAATCTCTTCCATGTGGTCTCCAGAATACTTCGTGCACTATAGCAAAGAGGCTTAAAGTAGTCCAATAAAGAGCCATGGCCGATGGAAGATTCATACTGATTAGTACGATGAAAATAGGCATGGTAAATGTCATCTGTTTTTGTAGTGCGGTCGCAAAATCACTTGCGGGCTTTTTATCCTTTGGTTGCGATCGCAATGTCAAAATACCCTGTGCTAACTGAAAAATGCCGGCGGATATAGCCAGTGCGATATGTGGGTGAGTAAGATCAATGCCACCGATAAATATAGGGTTAAATGGTGAAAAAATAGGAAGAAAATCATACGCATCGCGAGCTAAATCATTGAGATTTTGTAAAACCTTAAAAAGGGCGAAAAATAGTGGGAGCTGTATCAAAATAAGAAGAAACCCAGAGAACGGGCTTACATTCTTCTCTTTATATAGCTCCATTGTACGCCGAGCCTGCTCGCTCTTATCTTTTGTTTGTTGGCGTATTTTTTCTATCTCTGGCTTAATCTCATTTATTAAGCTCTGTGACCTGCGCATTTTCATTGATAATGGTAACAGCGCTACGCTTATCAAAACCGTCAATACTATGACGGCGATACCCAAACTGTGCCCTGGGACAATCGCAATAATAACCCCCAAGATATTGAGAAGGGGACGATAAAAGATGTTATTGAATATGAAATACATTGCTGAAAAGACCCCTAAAATCGCTTGTGGTAGATTCTTTTGCCTGTGGCTTGGCGCTGACTACTATATCTAGAGATAAATCATGTGTAGCTAGCACGGCTCGGATGGCTTCGCGCACCCTTCTCTTTACCTTATTTCTGATGACTGCCCGCCTATCAACCTTCTTTGAGCACATCACCGATACACGCAGTGGGCCATTTTGCCTCTCTACCACCCAAATCATAAGTGAGACAGTGCTATATCGCTTTCCTCGCTTTAAGACAGATTCAATGTCTCGACTCGAACGAAGGCGTTCGCGCCGTGCAAACATATGAAAACTAAACTGTAAGGCGCTTGCGCCCTTTTTGCCTACGACGAGCGACGACATTGCGCCCGGCTTTTGTTCGCTTGCGCTTTAAAAACCCGTGGCTTCGTCCTCGTTTTCGTTTTTTTGGCTGATATGTGATGGACATATTGTTTATTATACGATGTGCTGATGAAAAAAATCTAATACACAGCTCATGCACATGTTATAAACAATTAGAACATATTGGCTTTCTTTTTACAATATATGAAAATAAGATACATCTCAATATAGTTTATATATATGGATCAAGAAGACTTGTGGAAATCAGTGCTTGGACAAATAGAGTTTGAGGTTTCTCGCGCAAATTTTGCTACTTGGTTCAAGCATACATCTATTCACGGTATAGACGACGGCATCGCGACCATAGCAGTACCAAATGCATTTGCTAAAGAATGGCTAGAAAAAAAATTCCACAAAAATATAATAAAATCTCTGCGATCTACAATGCCGGAAATACGCAACGCAAGCTACGTAGTATCATCAGCAAATGCTCCTCTGTCTGCACCTATCAAAAAGAAGCCTGAACCAGAAGAAATCCTTGAAGAACAGCTTGAATTTAAAGAATTTTCAGTAGATAGAGACACAAACCTTAACCCAAAATACACTTTTGAATCATTTGTTATAGGTACTTTTAATGAATTTGCTCATGCGGCGGGCGTTTCAATAACTAAAACCCTAGGCACTCTTTATAATCCGTTCTTTGTGTATGGGGGAGTTGGGCTCGGAAAAACACATCTTCTACACGCAATCGGCAATAAAGTAAAAAAAGATCATCCTAATTTTAAAGTTTTATATATAACTTCTGAACGTTTTGTAAATGAGCTCGTGTCTGTACTACAAAATCGAGAACCGATACACAATTTCAAAGAAAAATATCGAAATGTAGATCTTCTAATTATTGACGATATTCAATTTATAGCTGGAAAAGCAAAAAGCGAAGAAGAATTCTTCCATACTTTTAATTCTCTATACGAAAACGGTAAACAAATTATTTTTTCATCTGATAAGCCACCAAAATCTATACAAAATCTTGAAGAGCGATTGCGCTCACGACTCGAAGCCGGCCTTACTGCAGATATCAGTGAGCCAGAATACGAGGCGCGTCTTGCCATCCTTAAGCTCAAGCAGGGGGCCAAAGAACCGATAGTGGCAGACGAAGTCCTTGAATACATAGCACTTACAATACAAAAAAATATTCGCGAGCTTGAGGGAGCTCTAAATATCGTTCTTGCCAAATCAAAGCTTAAGGGTCGCCCTATTACCCTGGAAGAGGCCAAAATATCGCTTGAGCAACTCACAAAGACCACAAAACGAATAGCGACGCCTTCTCAGATCATTAATGCTGTCACGCAATATTATGACCTTGTAGATGGTGGGCTATTTGAGCGCTCACGACGTCGTGAAATTGTGAAGCCTCGCCAAATCGCCATGTATCTTTTGCGCGAAGATTTTCACGGATCATATCCGTTTATAGGACAAAAACTTGGTGGGCGCGATCATACAACGGCGCTTCACGCGTATGAAAAAATTTCTGGTGAGTTGAAAAAGGACTCAAAACTTGTGGAAGAAATCAAACAAATCCGTGGAAAAATGTACGAAAGCTAAAAATAATTTTTATTTTATGATTCTATCCACGAGTTACGCACACAATATAAAAATGTTTTGAAACAACAAAAGATACAATTATCGTTATTTCACAATATAAAAATAGTTTATACACATTATCCCGCGTACAATAACAACTACTAAAATAAATAATATTAAATTTAATCTATTATAGAATCCGGTATGAAGTGCATAATTATTGCTGATAATTTAAAAAAAGCTCTTAGTATAGTTGAGAGAGCAACTAGCAAAGACTTAACTCTTCCTATATTAGGATCATTTTTTATAGCAACTGATAGTGGTTTTTTGCGTATTATGGGTACAAATCTAGAGATAGGTATTCAAACGACAGTAAGATGTACAGTGAGTGAACAGGGAAGCGTTGTTATACCATCAAAACAATTACTTTCGTATATATCAACACTACCAAAAGACGAAAAAATAATTATTGATAGTTCTGGTACAGATGTGATATTGACGGTGCAGGGACAGGAAACAAATATAAAAGGATATCAGCAAGAAGATTTTCCACCATTTCCAATAGTAAAGGATCTATATAAAGCGTCTGCATATAAAAAAGATATTTCTCAATTTTTTCAAAGAATTCTTGTATCTGTATCAAAGAGCTCTATAAAGCAAGAATTGGCAAGTATTTTTGTAGTTTTGGAGAAAGAAACGTTATTAGTAGCCTCTACTGATAGTTTTCGTCTTAGTGAGGAGAGTATAAAATTACAGTCGTTATCAACAAAAAATCAAAGAGAGTCATTTTTAATACCGTCACGTACATTTGAAGAGATAATAAGACTTGCTGATCAGAGTAGTAGTGAAAATATAGAGTTTTTAATAGGAAAGGGAGAATGTATATTCAAACTTGGAGATATAACACTTTATTCACGGCTTATTGAGGGGAATTTCCCAGATTATAAACAGATTATCCCCAGAAACTTTAAAACACATGGAACTTTAGTGAGGCAGGAGGTAGTAACTCAACTGCGCCGAGCAAGCATCTTCGCCAATAAATTAAATAGTGTGTCTTTTGCTGTAAATGTAAAAGAAAAATCTATAACCATTGAGAGCAAGAACAATCAGGGAGCTTATAAGGGTATTATGAAGTGCGAATTTGATGGAGATGATCTATCAACGGTATTTAATTTTCAGTATTTACTACAGGGGGTAGAGGCATACAGTGAAGAAAAGTTGTTTTTTGGGTTTAACTCTGAATCACAACCACTTTTAATAAAGCCGTCTGGACGAGAAGGGTCTTTACACATTGTTATGCCAATGAAGGGTACTGCATGAGCTTTAATCGTATATTGGCGTTATTGCCAGACGCGTTTTCTAGAATTGATAGATCGCACGAACTTACACGAAAACGATCAAATGATACTGTCATGACTGCTATGAGCTCGGTCCTTGTCGGATATGATGGACAATATAAAATTGAATGTAGAGATGATGTGATAGTAGTTTTTACAGAATCTGCGATTTTAAAACATTACATACATCAGCGCCAAGATTATATCTTGGATAAGCTACGCGATAGTATACAGCAGTGCGGTATAAAAAGTGTGTCGTTTAAGGGGCCGAGACAATAAATGATATTTCGCGCTCTTGTTTGTTGCCGATAGCATCGTATACTTTTAGCTTTAATATATGTTTTCCAGCCTCAAAGTCACTAATTTCAATATTTTGAGTAGCCCATTTTTCCGATCGTATAAACTCTCCGTCAACAAAGATTTCTGTACCAATGATTGAATAGCGCCCTGTAATTATTGGATTGAACACAATTTTATCTCCGTAGTTAAATATTTTTTTATCTTCACTGGGTGGAAATGTGATGACGGGCCAATTTTCAGGGGAATGAGATATATCGTATGTTGACGGTTTGTTGGAAGTATCTCCGTCTTTATATCCATTTTTTTCTGCCCACGCACGCACTGGACCTTCCCAAAGTGAAAATTGTGAGTCGTTAGCTGGATTTGTAGGTATTGGACCATCAGGATTGTCTTTTTGTACCCAGTAAAGAATAGAGTGAACTGCTTGAGTAACTCTTTCCTCACGCTGATCTTGTGGTGTAAATGGTGTTGCAAGGTTTCCAGATATTTTATCAATGTCATAAGAGTTAGACCCTTTCCATATACCGCGTAGTACTGGTTTTTTTGCTGTTGATGGTTGTGGTGGCGTGAATGATGCCTTTTCTGTCTGTAAGAGAGCCGTATCCATAAATTCGCGCCACAAAGGGGCGATAATAAACCCAGCAACATTTTTTGTCATTGAAGAATTATTATTATTTCCAGCCCATGCACCTACTACAATATTTGGGCTATAGCCAATCGTCCATACATCGCGGTAATCATTTGTAGTACCTGTTTTTACGGCGACAGACTCGTTGCCAAAATATAGAGGGGATCTTGCACCAAATGTCGGCGTGCGCGCGTTATTATCAGACAATATACTCGAAATCATATTTGTTATATTTGTATCGATGACAATTTCCGAGCGTACAGACTCTTCTTCTAATATATTCCCATTTTTATCTTTGACTTGGATAATCGGGTGATGATTGGCCTTAACTCCCTGATTGGCAAATACTCCATATGCCGATGTAAGTTCTAATAGAGATACCTCTCCTCCACCAAGCACTAAAGTGAGCCCGTAGCGGTTTTGGTTTGTAAGCGTCGTGATACCAAAGTCGCGAGCTGTATTGATTGAGTCGCTAATACCAGCCAAGTAAAGAGTTTTTACGGCTGGGACATTGAGTGATTGCGCTAATGCGTCGCGAAGGGTAACTGGACCGCGAAATTTATCATCATAATTTTGCGGTATATATGCATCTCCTGCAGCGGCAAAATTTGTCTCAAGATCAAATACAACAGTTTCCGGAGTGTATCCTTTTTTAAATGCAGTTGCGTAAACGATGGGTTTAAATGTAGATCCTGGCTGGCGATGAGCCAGAGCCACATTGAAATTTCCATCATTATTTACATCAAAATAATCGCGCGATCCAACCATTACTAATATATGCCCAGTTTTAGGGTCTAGCGCAGTTAGGGCAATATTTGAAGCATTGAAGCTCTTCTGCATATCTGGTGAGCGCCTCGCTATGATCTCTTCTGCGCGTAATTGCAATCCTGCGTCAAGCGTAGTTATAATCTCCAGACCCCCTTGCTCAACTACGTCTTCACCGTATTTTTCATTTAGCATTTCTCTGACATACATCACAAAATGCGGGGCCAAAAGGCCCTGCCGCCGTTGAGGTATAAATATAACTTTTTCTTTTTTTGCGCCTTCATATTCTTCAGTCGTGATGTAGTTCAATGTGCGCATACGCTCAAGCACAAGGTCTTTGCGTGAATCCAAGTCTTTGCGATTATTGCCGTATGGCGAATAGCGAGTAGGCGCCTGTGGTAGGGCGGACAGATATGCCGCCTGTGCCAGTGATACATTAGACGCCGATATGCCAAAAAAATGTTGCGAAGCAGATTCTATGCCGTAGGTATTTGATCCGTATGGTATCTCGTTTAGATACAGGTTGAGAATATCATCTTTCGAATACGCAGATTCAAGCTTTATCGCTATTATAATTTCTTTTACCTTGCGAATCATTGTCTGTTCACGCGTAAGCAATGTATTTTTTACAAGCTGTTGCGTGATCGTAGACCCGCCACTACCTACCTGTTTGCCATAAAAAAGGTTGAGAAATACGACTCGAAAGAGTGACGTAGGGCTGATGCCGTGATGTGAGTAAAAATTTGAGTCCTCAATCGCTATCGTCGCATTTTTTACATTGATGGATATATCTTCAAACGGGACTACGGTGCGACGCTCTTCACCATGTACTTCCCACAAAAGCACTTTGCCTGTGCGATCATAGATTTTTGTTGATTCGACTATTTTGCGTTCTCTGAAATCTTCAAGAGTTGGCACTTTAATAAAAACGAAAAGAAGTATGCTGGCAAGTATAAAAAGAAGCACGCCTACAGCCATGACGGCTAAGGCGCGAAAAAATAAACGACCCTTATATTTCTTCCGCAAGGAGCGAAAAATCACACTATTTTTATACCATATATGGCGTTAATTTTCAAGAAAACACCCCCACGCTAAAGCGAGGGGGTGACGGGGTCACATGCCCCCTTCTTCAAAAGTATCGTCTTCGTCATCTGTATTCTCATCATCAGACTCTTCATCGAGCTCATCGGCATCATCAAAGTCATCTTCTTCTTCAGATGCAGTGATTTGTGAGTGTAGTGTCATGCGCTAAAATATTTAGTTTATAGCTAGTATTTACGACCTTATGTTATCTAATACCAAGAACATACCGAGAGCTGGGGAAAAGGGCAATACTGGTGTCTGTGGATAACATTATTTAGTTATCATAAGGCAGAGGGCCAGCGCGTCAAGGGTGTCGTCAGATTTTATGTCCGTCGGTATCTTTAGGATATTGTGCACCATCCAAGCAACTTGTTTTTTTTCGGCGCGCCCATTGCCAGTAACGGCCATTTTTACTTCCATCGGAGTAAACTCACGCGTTGGTACATTGGAAGTAGACAGTGTGAGCATGATCGCACCTCTAGCTTCTGCTACAGCTAGAGCTGTTTTTTTATTTTTTGCAAAAAAAAGACGCTCTACAACCGCGCATTCTGGCTTTGTCTTTTTGATAATAATATCAAGCTCGCCAGCAAGCACCTCTAGCCGTTTTTGGTGCGACAGCGTTCGCGAAGTCGTGATGAGTCCGCAATCGTAATATGTGGAGACAGACCCCACGGTATCAACCGCGCCCCACCCAATCCTTTCAATACCGGGATCAATGCCTAGGATTCTCATCTCGTTATTCTTTATTGTTGGCGTAAATC
Source organism: Candidatus Ryanbacteria bacterium (assembly GCA_943354465.1). Lineage (GTDB taxonomy): Bacteria > Patescibacteriota > Minisyncoccia > Ryanbacterales > GWA2-47-10b > SICQ01. Next base: position 581 of record CALRCC010000008.1, on the reverse strand, counting down.
TCTTGGATGTCATCATGCTCATCGAGCGAGTCCATGAGTTTATAGAGTGCCTCTGTATCGGCCTGAGAGATTTCAATAAGCCCGTAGTCTAGAGGATCCCACTCATGCTCTTTTTTCTCAAATGCCCACAGCACACTTCCAGGGTTCGCCCACTTTGCATTGTGTGTGGAAAGGAGATGCTTGATCTCGTTTGAAGTGCGATTATTATTATCAGTAATCCCAGTCATGAGTAGTGCTACACCGCCAGGGCCGTATGCTTCGTATACAAATTCTTGTAGTGCGGTGCCCTCATCTCCACCAGCACCTTTTTTAATAGCACGATCAATATTGTCTTGTGGCATGTTGATTTCTCGCGCCTTTTGTATCGCCGATTTGAGAGAAATATTTGTACTTGGATCTGGCCCCTTATCTCGCGCAGCGATACCGATAATGCGCGCAATTTTACCAAACATCTTACTTCTTTTGCCATCAGTAACGGCTTTCTGCCTTTTTATTTGCGCCCATTTATTATGTCCTGACATATTGTTTGACTATGTTATATCGTTTGAATATTTATTTTACAACCATAAGTATTTCGTCAC
>CALRCC010000007.1 GCA_943354465.1 Candidatus Ryanbacteria bacterium | reverse complement strand
TTCTTGATTTTGCAGGTATTGAGAACGCGAGCGCGAAACTATTGTCGCGAACTACAAACAAACTTAATAACGCCAGAGCTGCCATTTTGGCTCTTAAGCAATTACGACCATATGCAATTACACAGCGTAAAAACGGCTAACCCCCGCAAAAAAGCAGTACGAATAGGCCGAGGCGGTAAGCGCGGCAGTTTTTCGGGCCGTGGTATCAAAGGACAAAAAGCGCGCGCGGGGCGTCGCATTCGCCCAGAGATGCGCGATGTCATCATGAAAATTCCAAAGCGCAAAGGTCATAGCGCGTATTTTATCCCTCGAATGTCAATTTCTATTAAACTTTCTGCTATCGCCAATAAGTTTGGTAAGGGCGAAGTCATCACCCCAAAAGAGCTTTATAAAAGAGGGCTTATCAAACGTATCGGCGGGAAAATACCAGCGATTAAAATTGTAGGTCCGGGCACCATCTCGGCGTTTGCGATAAAAGATTGTGAGATCTCCGCAAGTCTTAAAAAATAATTATGGTAAATATTTTGAGGGCGCTAAAAGATAAGGATCTACGCAGGCGAATCCTTGTCGTGCTTGGATTTTTGGCATTCTTTCGCTTTCTCGCGATAATCCCAATACCCGCATTTGATCCAAGAGTGCGTCCTGATTTTTTGGGCAGCAATTTTTTAGGGCTTCTTAATATTTTTTCTGGAGGCGCGCTAGACAATGTGTCTATCGTGATGCTTGGCGTGGGCCCATATATCACTGCATCTATTATAATGCAGCTTTTCACGATGATCTTTCCGTCACTCAAAGAAATGTATCAGGAAGATGGTGAGGCGGGGCGTAAAAAGTTCGGGCAATACTCACGCTTGCTTGCTGTACCTCTCGCATTTTTGCAGGGATATGCTCTTTTGGCACTCTTGATGCAACAGCAGATTGTACCTAAACTTGGCGCGTTTGATCTTTTTACTAATTTGATTGTAGTGACTGGTGGCGCGTTATTTTTGATGTGGATAGGCGAGGTGGTATCCGAATATGGCATTGGCAACGGCATCTCACTTTTGATTTTTGCAGGTATCGTAGCTGGCGTTCCATCTAGTATCCAGCAAACACTTTTTACATTTGACGCTTCACAATTACCGACTATTCTCGCGTTTTTGATCGCAGCTCCGCTTATCATCGCAGGTACAGTCATCATCACTGAAGCCGAGCGTCCAATCCCAATCTCGTATACAAAGCGCGTTCGCGGTATGCGTATGTATGGCGGAGTATCCACATATCTCCCTATCCGCGTGAATCAGGCAGGCGTTATACCGATTATTTTTGCAATCTCTATTTTGCTCTTTCCTTCACTTATCGGGCAAATGTTTGCTTCATCAAAGTATCCAGTAATTGCTAGCGCTGGAGCAACTATTTTAAATATCGCAAATAATCAATGGATCTATGGCGGTATGTATTTCTTGCTTGTATTTTTGTTCACATACTTTTATACATCAGTGACATTTGATCCCGACGCCATTTCTTCAAATTTGCAAAAACAGGGCGGGTTTATCCCCGGCATTCGTCCTGGCCCTTCAACCTCTGAATATTTGCGCAAACTTATCACACGCATTACGCTTGTCGGCGCACTCTTCTTAGGTGCTATCGCCGTTCTCCCACTTGCGATGCAGACTATCACTGGTACGCAGGCGCTCGCCCTTGGTGGTACAGCGCTCCTTATCGTAGTCTCGGTGGTTATCGAAACTATCAAACAAGTGCGAGCGCAGTTAACTCTTCGCGAGTACGATTAGTCGTGTCATACTAATGGTATGACAGTACCACGCCCAGCAGTTATCATTTTTATAGGCCCTCCTGGCGCCGGTAAGGGCACGCAGGCAACTCTTTTTGCCGAAAGTCGAGACGGTTATCGTCACTTCGATACTGGTCGTGCGATTGAGCGCGCAATTTATGACTCAAAAAGAAAAGATGACCCTGAAGTGCAGTTAGAGCGCGAGCGTTTTGAAAAAGGGCTTTTAACTGGTTCTCATTTTAAGATGCAAATCATTACTGATGGCATCCAAAAAATAGCGCACGAAGGATTTGGTATTATTTTGTCAGGATCGCCGCGCACAAAAGATGAGGCAGAATTTATAATTCCGTTTTTATCAGATTTATACGGCGATGGTTCGCTGGTGATCGTGCACATTGACGTGCCACCAGAGATTTCCATCATGCGCAATTCGCGTCGCAGGGTATGTAAAAAATGCGGTCAGCCATTGATCTCAAATGCAGAAAATGATGCTATTGGTTTTTGTCCGGCGTGCGGAGGTGAGCTTGTACGCAGAGTATTAGATAAAGAAGATATAATCGCGAAGCGCCTTATTGAATATATGCATCATACAAAAGAAATTATTCCATATGCTGTAGCGACTGGAGTTAATGTTTTAGATGTGCTGGGCGATGGAACTCCAGAAGAAATTCATGAGATCATAAAAACAAAAATGGCCAGCATAACTGTATGAAGATACAAAACAGTCAACAACAAAAAAGTCTGTATGATGGCGGCAGACATCTCGCTAATATTTTGGCGCGTGTCGCCGAGCAAGCAGTCCCTGGTATAACGACAGGCGAGCTTGATAGTATCGCTGAAGAATTAATCAGAAAAGCTGGAGGTAGGCCTTCATTTAAAAATTATAAAACGGAAGGTACCAAAATGCCGTATCCGGCCAGTTTGTGCGTATCAGTTAATGACGAAGTTGTACACGGGATTCCAGGAAAACGCGTGTTGCTTGACGGTGATATCGTAGGCCTTGATATTGGCATGGAGTATGAACATATTTTCACTGATACGGCTGTTACTGTATGTGTTGGTAAGGTTTCTGATGAAAAAAATAAATTGGTTGAAGTGACGCGCCGCGCGCTTGAAATAGGCATCGGCGTTGTGCATGACGGAGTTCATATCGGCGATATCGGTGAGGCAATACAAGCTTATGTGGAAGGCGAGGGATTCGGAGTTGTACGGGAGCTTGTAGGACACGGAGTAGGAGATAAGGTACATGAAGATCCAGAGATACCAAATTGGGGTACGCGTGGTACGCGCGGGATTTTATCGGAAGGTATGGTCGTCGCGCTAGAACCTATGGTCACCATGGGCTCTCCGAAAATAAAAGTTAGCAAAGATGGTTGGATATGGTCAACTCGTGATAAAAAGCCAGCGGCTCATTTTGAGCATACTATCTTGGTTACAAAAACTGGTGCAGAGATTATCACTCTAAGCTAATTATCATGGCGCGTTTTCTCGGCATTGATTATGGGGGCAGGCGCGTTGGGATTTCTCTTTCTGATGATTCATGCTCAATCGCGTTTCCGCATAAGATTATTGAAAATAGCAATCGTCTCGTAAGTGATATAGGGGATTTGGTAAAAAAAGAACATATATCGGGTATCGTAGTCGGATTACCTCGGTCGTTGGGAGATATGCACGATACTGATATGACAACGATTGTGCGTGCGTTCGCGAAAGATTTAGAAATATTAGGATTGCCGATTGAGCTAGAAGACGAATTTTTATCATCCAGCGAAGTTGTGCGCCAAGGTGGCACAAAAGGTGCCATTGACGCATCAGCCGCGGCAATTATCCTCCAGAGCTACTTGGAACGGCGGAAAAATATGCTACGATAAAGAGCATATGGAGCCTTATCTTTCAGTCATCATCCCCGCATATAATGAAGAAAAACGCATTGGTATGACGCTATCCGCTGTCGAGAAATGGCTCAAAGGTCAGGCGTTCTCGTGGGAAGTGATTATAGCGATTGATGGCGCCAAAGATGGCACGGCAAATGTCGCTAACGCATTCGCATCAGGAAAAGAAAATATTCGCGTTATTGACCGTAAAGAAAATCGTGGCAAGGGGTACACCGTTCGCGAGGGCATGATGGCGGCAAACGGTAAGGTTCGCTTGTTCACAGATGCTGACAACTCCACTGATATAAGCCATTTCTCAAAGATGAAGCCACTTTTTGATTCAGGTAAAGACATAGTCATCTGCTCGCGCGATGAAAAAGATGCGCCAGGCGCGCGCCAAGCCATACCACAGTCGCCTATAAAGCGACTTATGGGTAATATGGGCAATTTATTTATTCAGATAGTTGCAGTTTATGGCATTTGGGATACGCAGTGCGGATTCAAGGCATTTAACGAAAAATCAGCAAAGAGAATTTTTACTGTATCGCGTATTGATAGATGGGGTTTTGATATTGAGGCGCTCGCGCTCGCAAGGCACTTTGGGTTTTCTATTGGTATTGTTGATGCATATTGGGTGAATGATACAGCAAGTCATGTAAAATTATCTGGGTATATTGGTGTATTGTGGGAGACTGTAAAAATCCGTTTTTGGCTTATAACGCGTCAGTACGATAAATAATTTTATGGATAATAAATCGGAGCTTAGGCAAAATCCTGTAAGTGGAGACTGGGTGTTAGTCGCCCCGGGTAGGGCAAATAGACCGAATCAATTTAAGTTTGATATCGGCAAACCTGCGATAAAAAAAGATTGTCCTTTTGAAGATCCTCAAAAAACAAATAATGTTGATCCGCTACTTTGGTACACGGCTGATGGAGTCAAGGGCGATGGACCGATATCAAAAACTTGGTCGGTGCAGGTAATCCCGAACAAATATCCTTTGGTCACAAAGCATGATGGAGTATGCCCAAGGCCTCCAAATGATGGGCTCGCTCGTAATATGTCAGCGACAGGATTTCATGAGATCGTAATTCCTCGTGCGCATAATACATTCCTTTCAGATATGAAATTGGAAGAAGCCGAATTAATGGTGCGCGCATACCAAGACAGAATGCTAGTACACAAAGATGAAGATTGTTTGAGCTTTGTCTTGGTGTTTCATAATCATGGTGCGGCATCGGGCGCGTCCATTTGGCATCCGCATTCACAGATACTGGCATTGCCGTTTGTCCCTCACGATGTGAAAAGATCTGTCGACGGATCTCGTGCGTGGTTTGAGAAAAAAGCAACATGCGTTCATTGTGAGATTATAGCCGAGGAAGAGAGTGTAGGAGAACGATTAGTATATCGCAACAATGAGTTTGTGGTTATGACGCCTTACGCTCCGCATGCGTCATTTGAGATCCGTATTTTTCCTCGCGAGCATAGTTCTCATTTTGAAGAGATAACACCTCAACAGCGTTTATATCTTGCGGACGCGCTGACCGCGGCATTGCGACGTTTGAAAAAGGCAATCGGAGATGTGTCATACAATTTTTTTATTCATACAGCTCCTGTAGATCGTAAAGATTATAGGTATTATCATTGGCACTTAGAGATATTCCCAAAGACATCTATATTGGGTGGCGTTGAGCATGGCTCTGGGATTCGCGTTGTTGAAATAGCACCGGAATTAGCTGCGCAATATTTAAGAGAAGCATAATTTTATGAAAAAACTTATAGTAGCAAATTGGAAGATGAATCCGGCTGATAAAGAAAGTGCTATGAAATATTTTACGTTCTTTGCTCGCGCAAAGAACGTTATCAAGCTTGCTGATGTTGTTGTAGTGCCTCCATCTCCGTATCTTGCTATTGTACCGCGCACAAGACTATTCGCATTAGGAGCGCAGGATGTTTTTTGGGAGAAGGAAGGGGCTTATACTGGCGAAATATCAGGCGATATGCTCAAAAGTTTTGGAGTACAATATGTCATTGTAGGGCATTCAGAGCGCAGACGACTTGGCGATACAGATGATATAGTCGCTAAAAAAATTCGCCGCATTCTTGATGTAAAGCTAATACCAATCATTTGCATCGGAGAAGATTCACGCGATCCAGATGGTATTTTTTTCTCCGTCATCCGTGGGCAGCTAGAGCGAGCATTATCTCTTGTTAAGCAATCAGAGGTAGGACGATTGGTAGTTGCATATGAGCCAATTTGGGCCATTGGTGTAGGTAATAAATCCGCAACGCCAAAAGATGCAGCAGAGGCATCTCTCTTTATCAAAAAGACTGTCGCTGGACGATTTGGATCATCGCGCGCAAGATCGTTGCGTGTAATCTATGGTGGGTCTACTTCGCCTGATAATGCTGCGAGTTTTCTTGCAGAGCGCAATGTATCAGGTCTTTTAGTTGGCCGTGAAAGTCTTGATCCAAAATCATTTATTAAAATAATCCAATGCGCAAATACGACTTCATAGATATACCAAAAAATCTTTCTGGCAAGACCGCGCTTGTACGCGTCGATTTCAATGAGCCACTTTATGGCGGGCGCATAAAAGATAGCTTCCGGATCAAGAGCACCGCTCCAACTATAAAGCTATTGCGATCACTCGGCGCGCATATTGTATTGATTGCACATATTGAAGATGATAAGAAACGGCAACTTTCATTTAAGCCGCTCGCACGAGAGATCGGACGTATGCTTGGCACACCTATTATTTTTGAGAGTTCGCTTGATATCAGTAGTGTTAAGAATGCTGCTGATCGAGGCGTAGTTTTGCTTGAAAATATTCGTTTTGATAAGGGTGAGGAAAAAAATAACTTAAAGTTCGCAAAGCTTCTTGCGTCATTTGGCGATATTTATATAAATGAAGCATTTAGTGTGTCGCATCGCAATCACGCATCAATTGTTGGAGTACCAAAATATATACCAACATACGCTGGTCAGTTGTTTAGGCGAGAGGTAGAGCGATTGTCTCGCGCGCTTCATCCTCAAAAACCATTTGTCGTAATAGTGGGCGGATCAAAATTTGATACAAAATTTGCGTTGCTCAAGAAATTCGTATCTCGCGCTGATGCTGTTTTTGTAGGTGGCGTATTGGCGAACACGTTTTTAGCAGCGCACGATCTCGAAGTTGGTAAATCACTTTTTGAGAAAAAAGCGCTAGGCGATATTAAGAAGCATTTTTTACTTTCAAAAAAGATCATGCTTCCTTTTGATGTGCGTTTGGGTGACAAGGGCAAGACAGCAAGCGCGTTTGATATAGGCAAGAGTGACAGTATTTATGATGTTGGCCCTGAAACTATAGGGGTACTAGGCGATATCGTCAGAGATGCGAAAACTATTCTATGGAATGGCCCTCTGGGTTATTTGGAGGGAGGCCATGATAAGAGCACGCGTGATCTTTTGCGTATTCTTTCTCGCGTAAATGGCGATGTTATAATAGGCGGTGGAGATACGCTCGAAGTAGTTGACGAGATGCGTATTGGCAAAAGTTTTTTCCATGTTTCTACTGGAGGAGGCGCGATGCTTGATTTTTTGGCAGACGGGTCGCTACCTGGTATAGTCGCCATTTACAAAAGTAAAATAGATATGAGATAATATTTATATAATGTTGTTAAAAACTATTCATCCTAATCGCTGGTTTTTTTACTTTATAGCAATAGCCTTTTTGATTTTACTAGGTGTTTATTACGCATCTCAATTATATTTGATAGAAGATGATTCGCAGTATAGAGAATACGCAGCAGATATATTGCCAAGATGAGGCATATCGATGGAAATGATTTTAAAGCAAAAAATGGCTACGAGATAGGGGGGCGGTGGTATCCGCGTGTCACAAAAATTCTTGAAGTTAAGTCAAAGCCGGCGCTCCAAAACTTTTTCCGCGAGATGGGGTCTTTTGAGGCGGCAGAAGCAGTCAAAGAAAAATCAGCTTTAGAGGGCACGCTCGTACACGAGACAGTACAAAAAATTGCAGTAGGCGAGAAGGTGGATGTGCCGCCAGAGATTGCACCGTCTGTTGCGGCATTTTGTGAGTTTAATGATGAACGCAAAATATTGTTTCATCCTGAATATATTGAGCAAAGGGTATGGTCAGGGCGTCAGCGCTATGCAGGCACTGTAGATGCTTTAGCGGAGATCGATGGCAAGTTTGGCGTACTCGATATCAAAACTTCTACAGGATTTTACCCCGAATACAATTTGCAGACAGCCGCGTATGTGCAGGCGCTACAAGAGTACGATGTAAAGCTCGCGCTAAAACTTCCGCGTCAAATTGAGACGCGGTGGATATTGCGCATAGATCAGCACAAAGTCTGTACACTGTGTGGATCAAAATTGCGTGAGAAAGGTGGCCGCTCAAAGATTCGCCCCAACGGCAAAAAGACCTGCGAGGAAGACCAGCACGATTGGGGCAAGGTAGAAGGCGTCGTCGAGATGCGTGAGTTCCCGTACTATTTCAATGACATGAAAGCATTCAACGCCGCCAAGACTCTATGGGAGTGGGAAAATAATTATTGGCTTAGAAAAATAGGATATTTATCATGAAGCAAAAAGTTATTGTTTATACAGACGGTGGTTCGCGTGGTAATCCAGGTCCGTCAGCATTGGGCGTGGCGTTTGTCGATGAGAATGGTCGAGTGACCCATCAGTATGGTGAGACACTTGGTGTGCGCACCAATAATGAGGCAGAGTATGAGGCGATTATTTTTGCGCTCAAAAAAACAAAACAGCTTTTTGGAAAAGACAAAACCAAAGAGATGCATGTGGAGGTTCGTATGGATTCCGAGCTCGCGTGTCGCCAGCTTAGCCACGAGTACAAGGTAGAGAACTCAAACATCGTGCCGCTTTTTTTGAAAGTATGGAATTTGATGATTGATTTTGGAGAAGTGTCATTTACGCATGTGCCACGCGAAAAAAACAAAGATGCTGACCGTATGGTCAACGAAGCGCTCGATAGAGGAGTACAAAAAAGCCTTCTTTGAGTGAATATCTTGCATCTCGCGATGTAGCATTGTGGTCCGCACTCGCGTTTGTGGCTGGCATCGCCTGTGGGTTGCAAAAATTTTTGCCAAATATATTTTTTGTAGTATTGACGATCATGCTTGGTGCGTGTGTCGCGATCGCTTTTTTCTCGCGTAAGATTTTTATTGTTTCTCTTATCATGGGATTTTTTCTGCTAGGCATTGTGCGCTCGGATGGGCGTCCACTATATTTTTCTTTTCTTGTATATATTACGCCCCCACTCGAGTATACACGCTACATATTCGCAGGCGGCCTTGATACGGCTTTATCAGAACCAGAGGCATCATACGCAAAGGGCATTTTGCTAGGCGATCGTAATGGCATGTCATATGAGGTGCGCCAAGCATTTCGTAGAACTGGCACATCACATCTAACCGCACTCTCCGGTTATAACATAACAATTATTGCCGAGTATCTTGGCTATCTCTTTAGAGGTATCACTGTACCATCTCTAGGCATTATTTTTTTTGTTATCGCTACAGGGGCCGCAAGTTCGCTTGTGCGTGCCGCAGTTATGGGTATGCTGGTGCTGATAGTACGGCGCGCTGGATATAGCTATATGGCTTGGCGCGCTCTTTTATATGCTGTCGGCGCGATGCTTTTTTGGGAACCGGCAATTTTGTTTAGTGATATTGGATTTCAACTATCTGTAGCCGCAACGGCGGGCATAATTTTCTTGGTGCCATATTTTAATAAAATATTTATATTTATACCAAAGCGTTTTAGCATGCGCGAAGCGCTCTCAACTACGCTCGCCGCACAAATTGCAACATTGCCGTTTGTAGTATTCTATTTTGGCTTTCCATCGGCAGTGTCGCTACCGGCAAATATTCTTGTCATCGTCACTATGCCTCTTGCAATGATGTTTACATTTATCGCCGGCGTAGGAGGAACATTCGCAGGCTCCGTATCAGCATTTATTGGGGCGCCAGCCATGTTTCTTTTGATGTATCAGCTTTTTATTGTTAGGTGGTTTTCTGGTATATACTAACGTTATGGATCGCTGGAAAATCATAGTTCTGGTCATTCTGTCTTTTATGTCTGTGCTTATTTGGCGCGCTGTTTTTGCTCAATCAGACGGCCAACTCAAAGTTGTAATTTTAAATGTTGGGCAGGGTGATGCTATTTTTATTGAGACGCCAACAGGCACACAGGTACTTATTGACGGCGGTGCAGGTTCGCGCGTACTTGGTGAGCTCGCTGGCGTGATGTCATTTTATGATCGCTCTATTGATATAGTCATAGCTACACACACAGATGCCGACCATATCGGTGGACTTGCCGAAGTATTGCAAAGATATGATGTCGCCACTGTGATAGAAAATGGTATGACGGCAGATACTGCGATTTGGCGCGAGTTTGACGGATTGATCGATGATGAGGGGAGCGTGCGACATACGGCAATCGCTGGTCAGAGTTTGGCTCTTGGAGGCGGAGCACGTCTTGATATTTTAGGCCCTGCTAAAGGTGAGCGCGACGAGTTAACATCAAAGGCAAATGATGTGATGATTGTCTCGCGACTTGTATATGGCCAAAGTGAAGTATTGTTTACAGGAGATATTGAGCGTGATGATGAAGTAAGGCTCGCTCTTTCAGGTACAAATATACAGAGCGATATGTTGAAAGTCGCACATCACGGATCAAAAAATTCTTCAACTAATTTATTTATGGATCGCGTACGGCCAGCAATAGCTGTTATATCGGTTGGAGAAAATAATAGGTACGGGCATCCGCACAAAGAAGCTATTGATCGTATTGTAAAAACGGGCGCGCGCATATTGCGCACAGATATTGATGGCCGCGCATGTTTTAGCTCAAACGGTTTTATCTGGAGCGAGTGTTAGCGTAACCCTTGAAAAAGCATCAATGTATGCTATTATTTATTTACTATTTTATTATATACAAATATGAAACATCCTAAAGAAGAGCGTACATTCCTATTGATAAAGCCAGACGGGGTTAAGCGTGGGTTGATAGGCGAGATTATTCATCGACTAGAACAGCGCAATTTAAAAGTTATCGCCATGCAGATGATTATCCCTGGGCGTGATAAATTTGACGCGCACTATCCGAAAGATCAGGTATGGATAAATCGAATCGGTGAGAAGACTCTTAGCACGTATAAAAAATATGGCTACGACCCGATCAAAGAACTCGGTACCGAGAAGCCAGAAGAGATAGGCCCGTTGGTTAGAGGGTGGCTCTTAGATTTTATGGCATCAGGTCCAGTAGTAAAAATGATTGTTGAAGGCGTACACGCGATTGATATGGTGCGTAAAATAGCTGGCAACACGATGCCATCAAATGCAGAGATGGGTACTATACGAGGTGATTTTTCTGTAGACTCTCCAGCGTCAGCAAATCGCGAAAAACGCTCTGTACACAATTTGGTGCATGCGTCAGAAACACAAGAGGAGGCGACTCATGAAATAGCCCTGTGGTTCACGCCTGAAGAAATACATGGATACCGTCGCGCTGAAGAAGACCTTACCTTTTAAGATTTATTATGGCGTTTTATATCGCCGCTATACTCGTATCGCTCGTAGCTATTTTGGGTATGCACGCAACCAGCGTATCTTCGGTGCATGACTGGTATAACCAGTTTTGGTGGCTTGATATATTTATGCATTTTGTTGGTGGCGCGTGGGTCGCGTGTCTTTTAATTTTATCAGCGCCAAGAGCCGGTTTTTTGTATATCGTATGTAGCACTATCTTCGTAGGAGTTTTTTGGGAAGCGCTTGAGTATATATTTAATGTTCCATTTTTTGGTGTTATGGAAGCAAGTTTTGCAGACTCACTTTGGATTTTAGATACGATGACTGATATAGCACTTGCTGTTGTGGCGGCTACTATAGTCGCAATTTTTCATAGAGTGTATACTAAGCATAATGTTTAAAATAACATTTTGCGGAGGAGCGCAGGAAGTTACGGGCGCAAATTATTTGATAGAAACTGAGAAAACGCGCGTACTTGTTGATTGTGGTATGTTTCAATGCCCAAGATTTTGTGCCGTGCGCAATGTAAATGAATTCCCATATGATCCATCTACTATTGATGCGTTATTTGTAACGCATGCGCACATCGATCATACAGGACGCATACCAAAGTTAGTCAAGTATGGATTCAAGGGGAAGATTTTTTCTACTATCCCGACGAAAGATTTTGGTAAATTAATGTTAGAAGATAGTCTTGGCGTGCTTGAGAAAGAGGCGTCGCGCAATGGCGAGCCTACTATTTATGCCATGGAAGACGTTGAGGGCGCGTTAAAGTTATGGGAGGGCGTACAGTATCATCATCGTTTTACGGTAGGCGATATTGCCGTCACTCTTTATGAGGCCGGACATATTCTTGGATCGGCGATGATATTATTTGAGATAGGCGATAAAAAAGTTTTGTTTACAGGAGACTTGGGCAATTCTCCAATGCCACTTCTCAATCCTCCAGAGTCTATCGTTGGCGTAAATATTATGATCATTGAGTCTGCGTATGGCGATCGTGTGCATGAAGACAATAGCGAGCGTAAGACAAAGCTTGAGCGCGCGGTTGAAGATATAGCAAAGCGTGGAGGTACGCTGATGATTCCAGCTTTTGCGCTTGAGCGCACGCAAGAGCTTCTGTTTGAGTTTAATGATCTGATGGAGCACGGGCGTGTTCCGCGTATTCCAGTATATTTAGATAGCCCGCTAGCTATTAAAGCAACGGATGTATATCGCAAATATTCGAGTTATTTTAGTCCTGACGCAAGAGAACTTATCAAAGCTGGCGATGATCTTTTTCAGTTTCCAGGTTTGCATCGTACTCTCACTGCCGATGAATCGAGGGCAATCAACGATGTACGCGGTCCAAAAGTTATTTTGGCTGGCGCAGGCATGATGACTGGCGGAAGAATATTGCATCATGCGCGCCGCTATTTGCATGATAAAAATAGTATTATTTTGTTTATCGGGTATCAGGGTGCAGGATCTATAGGGCGGCGGATCTTAGACGGCGAGCGACAGGTGACTATCTCTGGCACCAAAGTAGCAGTTAATGCCGAAGTGCGCTCCATACATGGATATTCGGCACACGCAGATACAAATATGCTTCTTGAGTTCGTGCAACAGAGCGTGGATACACTTGAGAAAGTATTTGTAGTACAGGGTGAGCCGTCAGCCGCGCTTTTCCTCTCACAGCGTATTCGTGATTATCTAGGTGTTCATTCTGGAGCTCCACGACTTGGAGAGACCTACGAGTTCTGATACGCTTGGACTATGAATTCGGCACATAATCATTTGAAACTTAAATTTTGCGTATCAGGAGCCGCAGAAACAGGGCATTGCTCTGAAGACGCACTAGACAAGGCAAAGGCGATTGGTAGCGAGATAGCAAAGATTGGCGCGATCCTTGTAAATGGGGCGACCACTGGTTTCCCGTATTGGGCCGCTGTCGGAGCGAAAGAGGCTGGTGGAGCGACTGTTGGCATTTCTCCTGCAGCTAATGAAAAGGAGCACCATGAAGTGTTTGGTTTACCGCTAGATTATTTAGATATGATTATTTATACGGGAGCAGGCATGTCTGGGCGCAATTTGTTGCTTACTCGCTCAACTGACGCCGTTATCATCGGATGTGGGCGTATAGGCACTCTCAATGAATTTACTGTCGCTTTTGAAGATAAAAAACCAATTGGCATTTTGACGCATTCGGGCGGTACTACTGAATTGATAGATGAAGTAATCGCCGAATCTCACAGGGCAAAAGACAACCCAATGGTTGTATATTCAAGCGATCCAAAGGAGCTCATAGAAAAGCTTGTAGCGATTCTCAAACGAGAAAAAATAGACGAAGTCTAGCATATTTTTATGCTCCGCACGCTTAAAGCGATCGGATTGTTGGCTGGCATGATTATCGGTGCTGGTATGTTTGCTTTGCCGTATACGGTTGTTAAGGCAGGCATTGGTTGGTCATTTTTTCACACAGGAGTTGTCCTCGTACTGGTAACATTTATACACGCACTTTATGCTGGCGTTATTTTAAAAGATCAGAGACATGCGCGCCTCCCTGGATATGCGCGTGAATATTTTGGCGAGAGTGGCTTTTGGATAGCACTTATTTCTCGTTTAGGTGCTTATTGGGGTTTTTTGTTGGCTTACGGCATTATTATAGGCAGTTTTCTTGCTCAGATAGTACCACTATCAGAAGCTACGATTGCTATTACTTTTTTTGTTTGTGTATCTCCATTTTTGCTCTTCCGTTTATCACGGATTAGCTCAATTAATCTTATATTAACATTGCCAGAGATTTTTTTACCGATCATTTTATTTTTTGTATGGTGGCCACGCTTTGATTTTTCTGCAGTATCTTTTGGTGGCAATGGCGATTGGTTTTTGCCATACGGCGTTTTCCTTTTCGCGCTATCAGGCGCGTCAATCATACCAGAGGTTATTGATGTTTTGGGTGCATCAGCGCGTAAAAAAATATTTCCTGTAATTTTGGCAGGCAGCATAATATCAATATTTATTTACGCAGCTTTTAGTATCGTTATTATTGGGTTATCGGGCGGAGTACCATCTGATAACGCTCTTTCAATTTTAGGTACAAGCATAGGATCACGCGCTCTAGCTATCGGTGTTCTCCTAGGATTTTTTGCTGTATTAACTTCGTATATCGCGCTTGGCCTCGAACTTCGTTATACGTTTGAGTATGACCTTGGTCGTTCACGAAAAATTGCTTGGGCGCTTACTGCGTTTATGCCTTTGGCAATTTATCTCGCAGGCGTTAGAAGCTTTATTATTTTAATTGATATTATCGGTGCTGTCGGCGTTGGCATTGAGGGGATCATCATAGTGCTTCTTGCGCGGCGCGTATTGGGCACATCATTTGTAGTAGTTGGCGGAGTTGTAGCCGCACTTTTGTTAGGGGCGATTTTTGAGCTTGCAAGAATCTTTGGGATAGTATGAATAAAAAAAAATTACTCGATAAGCTTGAACTAGAAATAATTAAAGATACCGTACTTCCGTTGCGAGAGTCCAATTTAGTTTTTGGCGAAGGTAGCGCGGATGCTGATATATTATTTATCGGCGAAGCCCCAGGAGCAAATGAAGACAGACTGTGTCGCCCGTTTGTTGGGCGTAGCGGCGAGCTACTCACGGATTGTATAAAAAATATAGGATGGCAACGAGAGCATGTATATATTACAAATATTGTAAAACGAAGACCTCCAGAAAATCGCGATCCATCACGAGAGGAGATAAAAATGTACGGACAATATCTCGCGCGACAAATTCAAATTATAAATCCGCGCATCATAGTTGCGCTCGGAAGATTCGCCATGAATTATTTTTTGCCAGGTGCGAAAGTGTCGCGAGATCAAGGTAAAATATTTATTGTTAATGGATATAAAGTGATGCCTATGTTTCATCCATCAGCGGCTTTACGCGGAACTGCAGTGCTTAATAAATTTAAAAAAACATTTAAAAAACTTTCTACGCAAAAAATTAAGGCCCGTCTATGAAAGACAGGCCGTTGAGCGAGAAAAAATTGTGAAAGGTGCAGTGAGTAATACTGGTATGAGGGAGGATGAGGACTATAAAGACGTAGTTACGTCGGTGGCCTTATAAAGCCGTTGCGAGGGCCTCGCTCTCCTTCACATTAGAAAACTCATTTGTACTCTGATAGTAGTATAGAGCGTTCAATCGCTTTTGCGAAGTGATCCTCTGTGGAAAACTTTTTCTTGCGCTATACTATGCATATACTCTATGAATAACAAGGACATTTCAGATATCCTCTTCGCTGTCGCTGAGTACTTTACTATGTTTGATGAGCCGTTTAAGGCCCGCGCCTATGAAAAGGTGGCGGAGTCTCTTTCTAGTTTCGATAATGATATTCGTAAGATATATAAAGATGGTGGTCGCAAATCGCTTGAAGAGATCTCGGGCATTGGCAAAGGTATCGCACAAACAATAGAAGAATATATACAAACTGGTCGCGTGCGCGAGCTTGAATCAATGCGCAAAAAAATGCCTGTCAATATGGAAGAGCTACGCAGTATTGAGGGCGTAGGCCCCAAGGCAATCAAAACACTTTACAAAAAGTTGAAGATAAAAGATGTAGCGACTCTCAAGAAAGCGGCGCTCGCAGGTAAAATTCAAAAGCTCGAAAATTTTGGCGTTAAGTCCGAACAAAAAATTTTAAAGGGCATTGAGTTTTTTGAATCATCGCGAGGAAGATTTTTGCTCGGCGAAGCGTTGCCGATAGCGCGCCGTATCGCTGATGACTTGCGCAATGTTTCCGGTGTGTCGCGTGTGGAGATCGCAGGATCAATCAGGCGATGGTGTGAGACATCTGGCGATATTGATATTTTGGTGGAGGCGTCAAATGCAGATGCAGTGATGAGTACGTTTACAAAACGTGAAGACGTTGCTCACATCATCGCGCATGGCGAGACAAAGAGTTCAGTGCGTCTCAAAGATGGCATTGATGTAGATGTACGAGTTGTGGCAAAAAAATCTTTTGGGGCGGCTCTTATTTATTTTACTGGATCAAAAGATCATAATGTATTGTTGCGATCTTTGGCGATTAAGAAAAAATTAAAACTCAACGAATACGGCTTGTATAATGGTGCGCGCATAATCGCTGGAGCTACAGAAGAAGGAGTATATAAATCACTCGGTATCTCTATACCGCCTCCAGAATTGCGCGAAGGAAAAAATGAGCTCAAAAAAGTTTTTACAAAGCTTATAGGCTTTCAAGATTTGCGCGGAGATTTTCAAACGCAAACCGATTGGACTGACGGCGTAGATTCTATTGAGGCAATGGTTCGTACAGCAAAACAATTGGGTCATGAATATATCGCGATTACAGACCACACAAAAAGTTTGGCCATGACTGGTGGATCTGATGAAAAAAAATTACGGCGCCAAATGCGCGAGATTGATGTGCTAAATAAAAAAATTTCCGGTATACAGATTTTAAAGGGCGCTGAGGTAAATATTATGCGCGATGGCACACTCGATATTTCTGATGAAGTGTTGGGCGAGCTAGATATCGTTGGCGCGGCCGTTCATTCACATTTTAATTTATCAGAATCAGAACAAACCGAACGCATCATGCGTGCGATGTCCAATCCACACATTGATATTTTATTTCACCCTACAGGTCGTGTTCTCAAAAAAAGAGACCCATACGCACTTGATATTGATAAGATTGTCGCGCATGCGGTAGCTACCGGTACCGTACTGGAGATTGACGCGCATCCGTGGAGGCTTGATTTAAAAGATGATCATATCAAACGCGGAGTAGACGCAGGCGCTATGTTTAGTATCGATACCGACGCTCACTCTCTTGCGGAGCTCTCATATTTGGAGTATGGTATAGGACAAGCGCGACGCGCAGGTCTCTCCAAAAATCGTGTGCTCAATACGCTTGCATTGCCGGCGTTACAGAAATTTTTGGCGACTCCAAAACAAAAGCGTCATCTCTTATGACTGAAAAAAAAGTAATAGTAGAGCGTTCCGCGGGAGCTATCATATTCCGGCGGCATGGTGGGCGTATTTGGTACGTTCTTCTTCAGTACGCTACGCGCAATCATTGGACATTCCCCAGGGGGCGTCTCGAGGAAGGCGAGCGACCCATTGATGCCGCGCGTCGCGAGATTGAAGAGGAGACTGGTATAGCGCGAGTAAAGTTTATCCCAGGATACAAAGAGACCATACACTTTCGCTACCAGTGGCCACCAAAAACCGAGGGAGCGGAGCAGAGGCTTAAATTTATAACATTTTACTTAGGCGAGGTATTTGCTAGCAATATTACTATCTCTGAGGAGCACAAGAATTTTGTGTGGGCGCCGTATGATAAAGCATTAAAAATCATAAAACATAAAAATAGCAGAGATCTTCTTATGAAGGCAAATACAAAAATTATCAGTATGGGCGAAAAAAAGCCATCTTTGGTATCATAAAACTATGTTTCTCTCTATCCTTATAGCTAGTATTTTAGAATCTATAGTATCGTTTCTTGCTGGAGTCGCCGTCATACTTAATGAAAGGCGCGTAATGCGTGTTGTGCATTGGGTGATCAGCTTTGCTGTTGGCGTAATGCTTGGTACTGTATTTTTCGATATTTTGCCAGAAACATTTGAGCTCCTCGAACCAAAAGTGGCTTTGCCGTGGGTGCTTGGTGGGTTTCTCGCTTTTTTCGCGCTAGAAAAACTTCTTTTTTGGTATCATTGCCATGATGACGTATGCGAGACACACGCATCCGCTTATCTTGTGCTCATTGGCGATGCCATTCATAACTTTATCGACGGCGTATTTATAGCGTTTGCATTTTCTGCAGGATTTTCAACTGGCGTACTCGCGTCAATTGCTGTCATTTTGCACGAGATTCCACAGGAGGCGAGTGACTTCGCCGTCATGCTTCACGGTGGATTTAGCAAGAAAAAAGCTCTTTTTTGGAATACGGTAGTATCAATAACTACAGTTGTTGGTGCCATCGTCGGGTACTATTTGACTGTTTCCGTCGGTTATATAGGCATGCTCTTGGCTTTAGTGGCTGGCAATTTCTTGTATGTAGCGGCTGCTGATCTTATCCCCGAGCTCCATCACAAGCACGGTTCTCGCTCTTCAATTATGCAAATCATACTTATCTTGGCAGGTGTTCTGTTGGTAGCTACTATAGGCACATTCGTACACGAATAAACAAAAATCCCGAAGGTTAGACCTTCGGGATTT
>CALRCC010000006.1 GCA_943354465.1 Candidatus Ryanbacteria bacterium | reverse complement strand
CTGCGATATCATAGTAAATCCACGAGCCCGTGGATTTCCAGCGCCTGAAACTTTCCTCTGGGGTGTCGCCAACTGCGTGGACGAAGTCTGACGTCTCCGCTCTATCCCTACCAGTGGTAAGGATCTTGAGAATAGTTCCTAGCGTCATAGATGAAAAAGCATTCTTGTCGCTCCGCGTTGTGGCTCCAACTTGTGTGATGGTGACCTCCCCGACAATGTCTGAACCAGTATCGACGACCATCTCGCCGATATCATTCAGACTCACCGACGCCACATCCCCCTGCCACATCTCTGATAGTCCGTAACCTGACGACATCTGGAAATACCAGTGCCCTCTACACACGCCGGGGTAACAGTACCAAGAGAGATAGAGAGTCGATACCATCAACTCTCCCATGTACTCCTCGCTTGAGGCCGAGGAGAATGTCCAGCCGTTTTGGCTGTATGTTTCCACAACACCCGCGACGCCTCTCTTTTCCCTTGAGTCCTCAACTTTCTGGATCAACTGGTCGGTCGCCTCTTTAGGCATGCCGAACCGCTCGTCCGCATGGGCAATCCCAGTGGACATGCAAATGAGGAACAAAAGTCCCCAAACCAAGACAACAATACCATTCTTCTGCATGTTACCCCCCTATTATTCATTCACTATGAATGAATGTCTTGAGACGGTGTCTAGCCGTCTATGTAAATGAACCTTGAGTATCCTACTATATTATTGAATAATTGTCAATAGCAAGGCATGGCCATATTAGCCATTAGTCCTCGCTATGATATACTTTTTATATGCTGGAAATAAACGATGTAAAAAAAGAATCAAACGAACACACAGTAACAATACGCAAGCAAGAGCATGCTCCAGCTCATATGCCCGCGCCAAAACACAATCAAACCGTTAGGACGCTCCGCTGGCAGGCGCCTGAATATACTCATCATGAAAAAACAGCTGACTGGTATTGGGCGGTAGCAATTATTATCATAGCTCTTTTGGTAAGCTCTTATTATCTTGAGAGTATTCTTTTTGCGTTCATCATACTCGTAGGAGGATGTGGCATATTGATATACGGATCAAAAACGCCGGAGATTTTTACATTTGAAGTATCTGGGGCTGGCATACGCATTGGCGATAGACTTTTCCCGTATGAAACGCTACAATCATTTTGGATTTTCTATTCGATCGGTGATACAAAAGAGCTGTCAATCCGCTCTGATCATATGCTAGTGCCAATGATCAAAATACCGCTTGGCGAGCAAAACCCTACGGAATTGCGTGAGCTACTGCTCAACTTTATGCCAGAAGTCGCGCAAGAAGAATCGCTCGTAGAGGTGATATCACGATTGCTCAAATTTTAGAGATACATGCCCTCGTCGTTCAATGGATAGGACGCAAGCTTGCGGAGTTTGCAATTGAGGTTCGATTCCTCACGGGGGCACAATTCATAACTTGGTCGGAAAATTCCCCCGCGCGCTTGCGCGCGAACGGGAGGGTGGGTCAAGCGCATTTGTATTTGAGCTTCGGACATTTGAAGGATGAATTAGATTACAAAACGTGTACAACATTTGAAGAATTACGTTCCACAATCAATGAATATATGAGATACTACAACCAAGAAAGAAAACAATGGGAAAGAAAAAAGATGACTCCTGTAGAATACAGAAATCATCTTTTGGCCCACTAGGGGGTTTCATTCAGTGTCTACTGAATGGGGTACGGATCAAAGAGGAAACGGCGGGGATGATCCCGCTTGCTTCACTATTTCCCTTTCCAATGAACCACTCTGTTTTCAGTAAACATCATAATCTTGTTGAGAATAAAACCGATGACACCTGTCATAACGATCGCGGCATACATGTCAGCTGTTTGATATACAAGTTGTGCATCAATGATTCGTTTACCGAGTCCCGCTTCGGTGCCAATAAACATTTCGGTAACAACAACAAGAACCAAAGAAAGTGAAATTGCTACACGAAAACCACTAAATATTTGCGGCAAAGCTTCAGGAAATATTACTTTACTAAAAAGCTCCAAACCTTTAATCTTCATTGTTTTGGCAACGCGCACCCTGAGTTCCTTGCTGAGGTGTACGCCATACATTGAATTAATAAGAATAACGAGTCCCGCCCCCCATGCGGTAACTGCAAATTTTGCTTCATCTCCGATACCAAATACGAGGAGAAATAGTGGGAATAGTGCCGTGGTAGGGATACCTCTAAAAAATTCTACAGTAAATTCTAAAGCATTATAAATCTTGCTTGAAAAACCCATAAGAAGTCCGAGAGGAACACCGACAATAGTGGCAATACCAAAACCGATAAGCACCCTGTAGAGGGTATGCCATATATCACTAAGCATAGTGCCACTCCCAATCGAATTAAATAGTTGTATAAGTACATCAAGTGGTAGCGGTAAAAACAAAGGGCTAACAAACTTGAAGTATGAAACTACCTGCCATAAACAGAGGAGAATAATTGGTATGAGGATATAATAAAAGTGTTTACTTTTCATATTCAAAGGTGTTTAAAATTTCATTCCTCAACTCAGTAAACTCAGGACTTGAAAGCATGTCGAGTGTACGTGGTCGAGGAAGGTTTACTTCAAATATTTTCTTTACACTTGCTGGCCGTGGAGAAAGCACAATCACCTTATCAGCTAGGAAAATAGCCTCATCTATATCATGACTAACGAATAATGTAGTAATTTTCTTTTCCTGCCAAATATCAAGAAGCTCAAGTTCCATTTTTCTGGTAGTCGAATAATCAAGCGAAGAGAAAGGCTCATCCATAATCAAAATATCAGGGTCAGATGCGATAGCACGACAAATAGATACTAATTGCCTTTGTCCACCAGAAAGTTCGTATACGTACTTATCCTTTGCATAAAGGAGCTGAATTTTATTCAGAAGATATTCTCCTATCTTGTTTTGTTTTTCCTTTTTAATTTTTGCTATCTCCAGAGGAAAAATAATATTCTCAAAAACAGTTCTCCACGGAAATAGGCTTTCGTTGTAGTTTTGGAAAACAAAACCAACATGAGCATCTTTAGGATTTTTCCCATACACCAACACTTCACCGGAATCTTGTTTTTCAATTCCTGAGATAATATTAAGCAGGGTTGTCTTGCCAGATCCGTTAGGACCAAACACGGTTACAAACTCACCTTTATTTACTTCGAGATTAACGCCCTCAAGAACTCTGGTTGTGCCAGATAAATTTTTAAATTCTTTAGTTACTGAACGAACAGATATCATTAGGGTTGGTAGAAGGCATTTGTCAAATCAGGTTTAGATTTAATTTCTCCACCCAAAACAAACATGTCAAGAAGTTTGTTCACGACTTCTTTATCGATTTGGCTTGAGTGATTAAAGCGAGGCAAGGAAACAGCAATAGATACTTCTGGACTAAATTTGAATATACTTTGTGCTATTTCACGAGTCTCTTTATCGTTTGTGCGCATGTAATCGTAAGCTCTATTCAAAGCACGAACTACCTTTTTTGCTTCGCTAGGATGCTCACTAATAAATTTTGTACTCAAGAGACCTGCTCCTATGGGACTATGATTTAATCTTTCTGCATACACTGCGCCATAAACTCTTTTCATTTTATTATCTACGAGAGCAATTGATACAGTTGGTTCATAGGCATGGAGAGCATCAATTGAACCTGCGGACAGTGCGGTAAGTTGCTGGGCTGGGGGTAGTTGAATAAACTGAATTGTTGATGAGTCCAACCCCTTTTCTTTAAATAGAAGTTTGAGTATATTTGTCGCTGTCGTTCCAGGAAACACACCAATCTTTTTACCCTGCAAATCATTTAGATTATTTATTTTTGAATCTGATTTAGCAATAATGGAGTCAAAAGGTGCGTCGGTGATAGCCAGATCAGTTACAGAAAATATCTTTGCTTTCCCTTGGTCAATAATTTCTGCGGTTATAAAAGGAAGTATTGATATTTCTGGGGTGATATCCACATCGCCACGAAGCAATGCATCCGATACTAGATTTGATGATGCTAATTCAGTTACTTGGACAGTAATACCGACGTCCTTAAAAAAACCTTTTTGTTGAGCAATCTCCAAAGGAAGCTTGCTGAGCATGATTGGAATATTGCCAATTTTGACCACATAACTCTCCGTTGGTTTTGACTTGGTAACAAGAACAATAGCGACAACTATGACTACGGCAACAATGATCGAGGTAATAATTTTTTTCATAAAGATTATTTATTATAAGCTATTAATATTTATTATAGTGTATTCTATTCTGCAAAATTATGCAAAATTATGCAAAATTATGCAAGTTTTTTGCAAGAATCCACTACTCTTTTTTTAAGACAGTTTTTGTATAAAAGTCTTTGGCAGTTCTGAAATGAGGGAGCTTATACTCTTTAGCTAACCTTCTCGCTTCTTTATTATACCCAAATATTGCAATGGGGACAATCTTCACTGATTTCTCAAAAACAGCTTCATTGTACTCTATAAGTCTTTTTTTAGACGCAGGGAGTCTCTTAAAACCAGCTTGTTTTCTAAACATATTCACATCTTTCCATATCACACTGTGCGACGGTAACTTTTTCACCAATTCATGAAAATTATTAAAAATAAACTTCTTGTAACCAGGGAGTAGCTGATGATTGTAATAAAAATGCAAATTATCTTTTATTCTATAATAATGAACAATTATTTTTTTCACATCACTCAAAAGTACTATATCAAATGGTAATATATATGATGGGTGCAGTGACGTTTGGAAAATAATTCCTTGTGATCTATATGTTTTTAGATAATTTGCACTCAAAATTGTTGTGCTAAGCCGAGATTTTTGACCGAAACTTTTTGTATTGAGATGTATAGTTTTTGTATCCAAAATATTTTGAACAGACTGAAAATTGACCTTTCTCTTTCCTTTTAAGGTTTTTGTGTGGAAGTCACCTTCCATGCTTTTAACAAAGAAAAAATCGTTTTTCATAATATGCGTGAATTTATTCTTATAAGTTTTATCATATTTCAATCATATTTATTTCAAAAGCTCATCAGTCGAAACGCCGAGGGCTTTCGCTAATTTCGTGATAGTAGAAAGTGTCGGATTTGTTCTCCCATTTTCAATGGTACTAATAAAACCACGACTAACTTCTAGCGTTCGTGCAATATCCCCCTGTGATATACCTTTCTTGGCCCTGATCCTTTTCAGATTCAAACCCAGCTTTGCTGATTCGTTTTCCATTATCCACAGTATATCGCATGGGTACAGTATATCACAATGATATGATATACTGTAACAGGGATGTCCGCCCCGAATTTCGCCAAAAGAAAACAGCGGAGCAAATGGAAAATTCCTCCCCAAACCCCAGTATGAGAGAAACTGGGTTCTTTTGTATTAGAGTGTAGAGATGAGATTTGGCATTGCATACCCACACCCTGTCGCTCCGAAAGGAAGACGACTCACGGAGGATTGCACCAAATCTCTTCTGTGCACGAACATGAGCAAATAGCGGATGGTCGCCCTCACGGGACATGACTCTCGCATACTGGGGATTCAATTCATGCACGCATTAATAGCTAACAGAAAAATATATGACAACACTACAAAAACAAAGTTGTATGTTTGTTGGTATCGATGTCCACAAAGACACCCATACCGCTGTCGGTATCTCTCCATACGGGGAGAAGCTCTTTGAAATCACGGTCGGTAATTACACAAATGATTTTGAAAATTTAATTCAAAAAGTAGAAGAAAAATCTGGCACACTTTCTCCATTCTTCGGACTCGAAGATGTCAGAGGGTATGGAGAGCGATTAGCGGGATACTTGTATCAGAAATATCCTGTCTACCATGTGCCAAGTATATTGGTAGACAATGCTCGTCAAAACGCAACACATCCAGAGAAAAGTGATTCCCTGGATGCGCTAGGAGTCGCTAAAGTCATGATACAAAGTATTGACACGCTCCTGCCGTACACAATATCAAAAGAGAGTGAAAAGGCCAAGCAGTTAAAGGAAATATCACAAGACCGAG
The DNA here is from genome assembly GCA_943354465.1 of Candidatus Ryanbacteria bacterium. Classification (GTDB taxonomy): domain Bacteria; phylum Patescibacteriota; class Minisyncoccia; order Ryanbacterales; family GWA2-47-10b; genus SICQ01. The sequence continues at coordinate 14,221 of CALRCC010000006.1, read as the reverse complement.
AGGATTTAGTACTTGAGCGCACACGACTCAAGAATCAAGTCCATACGCTCTTGTACCGCATATACAACAACGAATACAGTACATATTTCAAAGATCCATTTGCACTAAAGGCACTAAGACATTGGAGAGATGCTAAACCAAAATGCGATCCATTTCTCCTTAAAACCATGAAGAGAAAAGTCCGAAGACTTTTAGATATCCATGTGGAAGTATCTGACCTTGAGAAAGATATGGAGACTCTTCTTGATACTGGTGGATATACAATCCAGACTGCCAGTGGCTATGGATTTGTGTTAGCTTCTACAATCATCGGAGAGATTGGTGACATCAATCGTTTCACTTCTCCGGGTTCACTCGCTAAATATGCAGGTTGTTCTCCAAGAGAAAGGTCGAGTGGCAAGAAAGTCCGACATGTGAAATCAAGAAGTGGAAATCGAAGATTGAATTGTGCATTCCATAGAATGGCATTGTCACAAATATCAAGAATGGGTAATGACAGAGCTAGAGTATATTTCAAGAGAAAGATTAGCGAGGGCAAATCAAAGTCGCAAGCACTCGTTTGTCTTCGTCGTCAGATGGTGAACATTGTTTGGATGATACTGAAGCACAAAACCATTTACAGAAATGCTTGACTTTTCCTCATAGCGGATCTTCTTCCGCGCGGGCGAGTCCATCGCCCCGCCTCCGTTGCCCCAGAAAAATAGTGGCGGGGCGCATCAGGAGTTCCGTTCAAAAAAAGTTCGAGCAAAGCAGAGTAATAGAGCACAAAAAAGTATACAATATCTATTATGCCGAATTCACTGGAGACTGCACTAGCTGATCTTTTTCGCTTGACTGATATACAAAAGCAAGCCCTTAGTAAGATTGGAATCAAAACCGCTGACGATTTGCTTCGTTACCTCCCCTCACGCTACACGCGCGCCTCATCGATCAAAGCCATCAAAGATATTTCTGACGGCGATACTGTAGCGGTTGAAGGGAAAATAATATCTTTGGAAGCCAAGAAAACTTTTCAAAAACGCCTGCGTATTACCGAGGCCCGTATCGCCGATCAGTCAGGTGAGATAACCGCCGTATGGTTTCACCAACCATACATCTCAAAACAACTGGCGAAAGATGATCTCGTACGCCTTGAAGGTAAAGTCAGCGTACGAAATGGGAAGTTTTTTATATCAAACCCTGTGTACGAAAAAATTGGCCAGCTATTTTTAGCAGAGTCAGTCGCTGGATCATTTTTGCCTGTGTACCCTGCCACGCGCGGAGTCTCATCGCGCTGGTTGCAGTTTCATATACTCAAAACTTATGAAATATTGAGAAAGCTGAGCGATCGTGAAGCATTCATGGACCCTGTGCCTGAAGAAATTTTGGCGCGGTACAATCTGCCAAGCTTGCAGACCGCCATACGCGCTGCACACTGGCCAAAGACTGAAAAAGAAAACGAGGGTGCTCGCAAACGCCTCGCATTCGATGAAATATTTTTCATCCAGCTCTCGCGCATGCAAGAACGCATGCGGCTTGAAGAGACTGCCTCACTCCCCATACCTACCGACAAAAAGGCGCTCGATGCCTTTATGGCCTCGCTCCCTTTTTCATTTACTAAAACCCAAGAAAAAGTATTCAAAGCAATCACCGCTGATATCAGCAAAAAAACTCCTATGGCGCGCTTGCTAGAGGGTGATGTGGGCTCGGGTAAAACGGTTATTGCCGCAGGTGCCGTAGCTCTTGCGACCAATGCCGGATTTCAGGCGACCTATATGGCGCCTACTGAAATCTTGGCGCGCCAACATTTTGATACCTTTTCAAAATTACTCGGTACACCATTTCGTAAAATTGGCCTTTTGACCTCCAGTGAAGCGCTAGTCTATCCATCAAAAGCGTTTGGTGGCAAGCCAGCGCATATATCTAAGGCGCAACTATTTAAATGGCTTGAGTCAGGTGAGGTGGCGGTGCTCATAGGCACTCACGCGCTCTTGTCTGAAAAAGTGCGCTTTCGGCATTTGGCATTTATCGTCGTTGATGAACAGCATCGCTTTGGCGTTAAGCAACGCATGCGACTCGCCAAATCAAAATCGCGCGATCATGAGTATAATCCACACTTTCTCTCAATGACAGCGACGCCAATTCCACGAACACTAGCGCTGACTGTCTTTGGCGACCTCGATCTATCGGTGCTTGATGAGCTCCCACCAGGGCGCTCACCAATCATCACAGAAGTTTTATTAAAGCCAAAAGACAGATCGTGGGATTTTGCGCGCTCTGAATTAGAAGCAGGTCGGCAAGCATACATCATTTGCCCGCGCATTGATGAGGGGGACGACGAGCGCAAATCAGTCAAAAAAGAATACGAGCGTATGAGCAAAGAAATTTTTCCTGAGTTTAAAAGCGCCATGCTCCACGGCAAAATGACGCCACGTGATAAAGAGAAAACTCTGACAGATTTTAGAGACAATAAAATCCAAATATTAGTCGCAACATCCGTCGTAGAAGTAGGTATCGATGTGCCAAACGCAACCATCATGATCGTAGAAGGCGCTGACCGATTTGGGCTCGCACAACTACATCAGCTTAGAGGTCGAATAGGTAGAGGCATTCATCAATCATATTTTTATGCTATCTGTGAGTCATCAGCACAGACGACTCTCGCCCGCCTTCGCGCGCTCAAGAACGCAAAAAATGGCTTTGAGCTTGCAGAACGTGATTTAGAACTGCGCGGTCCTGGAGAACTTACTGGCAAAAATCAATGGGGCCTATCAGACATCGGTATGGAAGCGCTCAAAAATATAAAAATGGTAGAGGCCGCACGCACAGAGGCAAGGTCTTTGCTGGAGCGCGATCGTGAGCTAGACATTCATCCAATGCTCGCAAAAGCCGTCCATCAAATGCAGAGCGGATATCACTTTGAATGAGTTCGTGATTTGGGTGTAATCCAAAATCCCAAGCGCCATTTGCCGCCAATGGCAAGGCGCGTTTGGGCCTCCAGACCCGGAAATGCGCCGAAGAAAATAATCGAGAGTGGCATCAAGATCCAGTGTAGGAGTAATGGTGCACGGCGCTTGTCTGCATAATCGTCTTTGGTATGGCGCAACATTGCCTGAGAGATCATCGCTGATGTGACTATACCAAACATTGCAAGCGTCATTATACGACGAGTCATCTGTGGCAGATTGAATGAGAGCACTGAACTATTGAACTCGCGCCCACCCAAATAAAGAGGCAGCCAGCCAAGCGCGAAAATAATAAGCGCATTGGTCGCCCACGACCAGAATCCTTCAAGCAAATTAAATGAAAAACGAGATTTTACACGCAAAGGAATTTTTTTATTTTTGATAAAATTAAACAGGATATACGGCACATTCTCTACGCCCCAACCCCAGCGACGCTGTTGCTTGTAAATATTTTTTGCTGTCTGCAAAAGTGTTGGCGCCGCATTTACATCTAACGATACAGGATACGAGAGCGGGATAGCTCGCCAATCACCGTCATACCAAAAAAAATGATTCCAAAAGATACGAGAATCTTCTGATACGATGTTTGTCTGCCAAAAATCAACTTCTACAAGACTCAAAAAACTCATAGAGTGCGAAGAAAATGTAGTAAGGCGCTCTGGGCGTTCTTGTTGCATCATCTGCCAAAAGGTTCCTGACGATGCGACGACGCGTGCGAGAGCTCCTGACTCCCAAACATTGTTGTGATAAAGAGGCACTGGCTGGAAGCTTGATCTATGTGGTCGCTCTGCCGTCAAAAAATGCCACGCCAAACACAAAAAATATTGTCCGTACAGCTTCGTATCTTCATCAAATGATGAGATAAGAATATCTGCATATGGTATACCGCGGTCATCAATTATTTTTTTTGCCTCACGCGCGGCGTAAGTCTCATTTGATCCTTTGCCACGCATCTCGCCGGCAACTCCCTGCTGGTGATAAGTGACAGAGAAAATGCAGAACTTATCCGTATATATTTCTTTCATCTCTGCGCCCACTCGGCGCGTAGCCTCGCCTCTATCCTCCAGCGCTAAAACTACCATCATTCGTTCGCGTGGCCAACGGGCAGATGCTATGGAATCTAGTGATTCACGGATAACATCGGCCGATTCGCCTGCGGACGGCACTATGACTAACTGCCATAAATGGTCCCATTTAAATGCTGAAAGTCTTTCTTCCCAATTCATGGCAAGATGTAGTTGAACGCGACGCCAATTCGCGCGTACATGGAAAGATAGAAAAACAGTCTTCATCAGCCAGAAAAGATCGAAGACAATTATAAATACGGCAGCCCATACGGGGCGCCACCACGAAAAGAAAAACGCCCCCACAATGGTCGCCCATGCAAGAATCGCGGGTAGCATCTCGAGCGCACGATAGAGTACGCGGTCACTACCATGCAGGTCGCTTGCCCGACCTACATGTAAATAACTTTTTTTAGTCTCGTCATTCATAGCACTATGCTCGTACTATAGAGAACACATGCGTTTTATACCAGCGCACGGGTTGAAATTGGTTTTTAAAACGAGTAAGCTCTTTCTCGCCCCCCGCCATATCAGCATATGCGTACCCTGCATTTTTTATCCACATAAAATCTTCAAGATACAACACAACGCCAATGTCTTGAAACGCATAATCATGAATGCCCACCGCGCCATAATAATATCCTGGCTTACCTGGGAAGTCCCATCCGCCGTTGATACCCGCGAGCTTACCGTCGACAAACATCGCGCGCGCGCTCACAAAACCAGCAAAGGCATTGTCTATGCACGCATGATAGCGCCCATCGTAGGCACGGTCGTGCGCACCACGCACGCTCTTCCACCGATCAATAAGCCCGTGAAGCTCGTGCGCGTCTATCGTGCGCGCGTCGCGTACTTCAACCTGATGCTCACGATACAGCTTATTGCGAGCGTTGCGAATACTTTTCCAATGTCCGCCCGGTAGTAGAGGATCGAACGCTTTCATGTCGTAGACGGGCCACATCATCGTGTAATTTATGGCACGCGCCTTGAGTGTCGCGGGCAGCATACCCAACACTTCTTTTCTCACAGGCGTTTTGAGCTCAACGACAACTTTTTTGATAAGTGAGCTTACCAGCGCTTCACGAGCAAAATCACACACCGTGCGAGCAACATCTTTGGCGGGGACCAAGGGTTCTTCGAGCATCCCCCACTCGTTGCCATCGTCGTATGCAAGTACCACGCGACCATCAGACAGGTGAATCAAAAGCGGCGGCCGCACTTCGCCCTTTGCGACAGACAAAAACCAATCGGGATTATGTTCGGGCGTGCGACCGTATCTATGCGCGATATCAAAAAGAAGCGAACGCGCCTCCGAGGTATCTATATGAGTAACTTCCATTTATTTACTGTGCGACTTACTGGACGACATCAGAACTAGCTTTGATAGGATAAATGATACGAGTATTTACATTCCTACACTTCACCCTACGGTGTGAGGCATTATAAAATTTACAGCCTCTTAGTAATTCTATTATAAACTACAGATCTATGCATGATTGCTAAGATGAAAACTTTGTTGCTATTAATTCTAAATACAATGCGGTAATCACCGACTCGAAGTTTTCTGTAACCTTTAAGTGATCTACGTAGTGGTTTTCCGTAAAAATCAGGAGCTATTGAAAGTTTTTCTTCTATAGCAAACTTTATTTTATCTCGCCAAAGTAGAGGAAGATTTGTGATATCTTCTTTTATCACTTTTGTGTGATAGAATATTTCAAAATTTAGCGCCATGCTAATTTGTGAGAGACAAATTTAGAAGAAGAAGTATCTCTGCTTTCAGCTATGTTATTTAGTACATTGTCTTCCTCAACTTCAATAGCAAAACGAAGAAGATGTTCCGCTTTCGTTGCTTGTGGCACTTGATCGCGTTTAGCAAGTTTCAATAGGGCATTATCAAGCTCTTTTGAAACACTTATGTTGATGCGTTTTTTTATTGTAGTCATATAACAAAAGTGTATCAAAAGTGTATCAGTTGTCAATACCCTTAATCTAAGCGAGGACTCCCCTCACTTACCCATATTTCTATGGCTCTTTTTCGTTGCGCGACCGGCCGGAATCTCGAAACTTACAGTTTCAGTACCCCAATTGGATTTTCTGAGGAGCTACGCTTTCAGAAAATCTCAATTGGGCTTCGAGTCCGGACGAAATGTCCCCCAGACATTTCTCCGAGTCACGCAAAAATCCGCCTCACAGCGGATTTGTTGGCGCGACTTACTGGACGACATCAGAACCAGCTTTGAGAGGATAAATGACACGAGTATTTATATTCCAGTACTCCACCCCACTCCGTTCCAATCACCAGACTTATAATTTCGATTTAGATGGATTCTTTTATCCCTGGCCCGATATGCTGAACTATATCTCCATTCACCTTAATGGCTTGGCCGTCCATTACTAAGTAAATTTTCCACGGATAATCAACGAGGGATTGTAAATGCTTTTTTCTTTCAGTAAATTCTTTTGCTTTTGACACATCATTGCCTCCATGAAGGGGTTGAAACATGAAATCAATTATTCCCAATCCAGCACGATCTGTCCCTTCCCACTTTTCTATTGGTTCCCACCAAGTAAACCCAATATCTGGGTTAACCAACATACTACCCGCGCTGGCTCCTGTGTAAAGAGTACCTTTCATAAGTATGTCCTTTAGGTAAGTGTCTAGTTTGGATTTCTTTGCCCAATCAAGCAACCAATTTGTATCTCCACCACCCACGTCGATCACATCAACAGCTTCAAGTGTTTCTCGTGTCTTTGCAGGATCCTCCTTTATGTCCACAAAGACCACATCATATCCTTTTTCTTTGTATTTTTCCTGGTATCCATGCAACCAACTCTCTTTCTTGGCTCGGTCTTCAGGAGTTAATTCTTTCAATTTCGCAACATACTTCTCACTTCCTTCTTTTTCGGGAATCCATTCTATATTATCTCCAGCAGTAGTGATGAATGCTATCTTGAGACCTTTCCGATTGCCCGTCAGTTCTAAAAATGCCTGTTCAAGCTCTGGATTACTAACACCATTTGCCGTAAGTAATAATTTCATAATTTTATTATACCAGTTCTCCGTCCGCTACACCCGTAACAAAAAGAACCATATTTCTATGGCTCTTTTTGTTTGCGCGACTGCCTGGACTCTCACCCCGTACGGTCGGTCCGGGAGGATTCGAACCTCCAACCGGTCGTGTATAAGACGACTGCTCTGCCATTGAGCTACGGACCGAAAACTGACTCCTAGTCTACGCAGTTCCTACAATTCGCGCAAACTCGTCGCGCTCGATGGTTTCTTTCTCTATAAGTATGCGCGCGATCTCTTCAAGCTTTGATTTGCGGTCACGCAAAATCTTTTGTGCTTTGGCAAGTGCGCTCTTCATAATCGCGCTCACCTCTTGATCAATTTTCTGCGCAGTTAATTCAGAATAATTTTTCTCAGCACCTATCTCCTTGCCTAAAAATACCAACTGGTTATCCTCACCAAAAGTAATCGGCCCCAAGGTTTTTGACATACCGTAGCGCTGTACAATATTGCGAGCTATCGAGCTCGCCTTACGAAGATCGTCTGATGCGCCCGTTGTCATATCACCAAAAATAAAGTTTTCGGCCGCATACCCACCGAGCGCCACCGCTATCTCGTCTAAGAAATGCGCGCGAGAATAAAGATGCCTATCAAACGAAGGGAGCTTGAGTGTATAGCCAAGAGCGCGACCGCGCGAGATAACTGACACTTTGTGCACTGGATCTGCGTTTGGCAGTGAAGCGGCAACAAGGGCATGACCGGCTTCATGATATGCTGTAATCTTCTTTTCTTCTTTGTTGATAACATACCCTTTGCGCTCTGGTCCCAAAATAACTTTATCAATCGATTTCAGAATATCTAACTCATTAATCTCTCGCTTGCCAGCACGCGCTGCCAAAATCGCCGCCTCATTAACCAAGTTCTCCAAATCAGCACCGGAAAAACCCGGAGTACGCTCGGCGATACCCTTCAAACGCACATCTTTTGCAAGTGGTTTTGATTTTGAATGAATCATCAAAATAGCTTCGCGCTGTTTGATGTCAGGAAGGTCTACAACAACACGGCGATCAAAACGGCCCGGGCGCAAAAGAGCTGGATCCAAAATATCTGGGCGGTTAGTCGCCGCCATCACTATCACTTGGTCAGAGGTATCAAAACCATCCATCTCTACCAAGATTTGATTTAGTGTCTGTTCGCGCTCATCATGCCCACCACCCATGCCAGCACCGCGGTGCCTACCTATAGCATCAACTTCATCAATAAAAATAATCGCAGGAGATGCCTTTTTGGCTACCTTAAAAAGATCACGCACTCGCGACGCACCAACACCGACAAACATCTCTACAAACTCTGATCCAGACAATTGGAAAAATGGCACGCCCGCCTCACCAGCGACTGCTTTGGCAAGTAGAGTCTTGCCAGTGCCTGGGGCGCCCATCAAAAGGACGCCTCGCGGAATACGCGCACCGATATCAAGAAACTTTTTTGGATGCTTTAGGAATTCAACGATCTCACGCAATTCTTCTTTGGCTTCATCTACGCCAGCGACATCTTTGAATGTGACACGGTTGCCTTCACTGTCTGGCGAGATCATACGCGCACGCGTTTGACCAAAGCTCATTGATTGGATGCTTGATCTTTGCACCTGACGAGACATAAACCATATAAATCCTATGATAAACGCAAGTGAAATGATTGTAGGCAATAGTGCCCCCGCCCAAAATGAAAGCCCGGAAGGATCTTTTTCAGTGTGCTTAAAAGTTGAGAGTTGAGCCGACGGAACACCATAATTGATAAGCGTATCCGAGAGAGACGACCCTTCTTCTTTTTTGGAAGTAAAACGCGAACCATCACGAAGCTTTATGCCCAAAGTACTGCTCTCAACGACAATTTCCTCAACTTCACCGGCGTTGACCTTGCCAACAAGCTCTGATAGCGCGAGCTCTTTTGATTCCTGAAAAGAATCAGAAATCGCTGAATAGAGTGTCGCGATAAAAAACAAAATCAAAAAACCGTACAATATATGTTTTGCTGTGAGCTTCATCATAACAATTATTATACTCAAAAAAGATAAAAAAGAAAATGCTCCACCAAGGCGACCCTTGGTGGAGCATGTAAAGCTAATGCACGCGAATTGCAATCAAGAACCCAGCCCCCATTCGTTTTGCGAAAGACGAACATCGAACGCTTCTAGGACATAACGCGTCTTTCGATCCTTTGTGATGTGCGGAGCGCGCAATGCCGAGTATGTGACGATTTCGCCAGCAGTAAGATACGCAAATCGTTCTCCTTGCCTCGTAATTTGAGACCAGTGAACTCGCGCTGGCCCCTGATCAGTGATAAGCCCACCGACACCGCTTGCGGCGTTATACCATTCAACGCCAGCCATCCCAGACTTGATGCCAGAAAACGAGTAATCTGTCTCTGCTTTCTGCGCAACCCATTTTGGGAGAGAAACTCCCAAACTATCAACTATAGCGGTGAGTACAGACATAAGCTGTGGCCAATGATGCTTTGGTGTTTCAAAATACGGGCATCGCACAGTGTCTCCATCTGCGTAACAGCGCACATCATACTGCTCTTGAACTGGGCAATAAAACTCGCCGTTCTGTGAGACGATAGACGCCTCATACAATGTAAGACTGCCGCCTTCCCGCGCCTCAATCAGACGAATCGCATTGCTCGGATACTCGGTATGGCAGATGCCCGTCAAACCATCCTTTATCTGAACACGAAGCTTGTAATGACTGCCCTGTTCAGACAAATCTTTGGCAACGTCGTGCTTCACGGCGACGTTTCTCTTTCCATCGCTAATGAATGCGACGACCCTTGTAGTTTCTGCGACTTTCACATGTAGGTCGCACCAACCGACCCTCATCTTGCCGATGCATGAATCGCCATCCATATCTAGATCCGACCCTCCTCTTTGTACATACGCCTGTATCAGATTTTCCGAAAAAGCATCCATCGCGCACCTCCCCTTTTAGTAACAGTGAAAAGAACTCAACTGCCACGTAATATATCATTTTATATGATTTTGTCAAGTTATCCATTGACGGCGATAGAGATACTCGCATACTCTCAAAACTATGGAGCCTTCTATATATAGCATCACTCACAAAGACCAAAGTTGGCCAGCGCTCTTACGCGAGCTACCTATAAAAGCGATACCAGCCACTTTACATATAAAAGGCAAAATGCCTTCGTCCGACGCGCTAATAGTCGCTATAGTCGGCAGTAGGAATCCAACTCGTTACGGCAAAGATATGACAGAAGAGATCGCGCGGGCACTCGCGCGCAGAGGCATCGTCATCGCATCTGGTATGGCTAGAGGCGTTGATACTATTGCGCATCGCGCATCTATAGATGCAGGCACTCCAACTATCGCTGTACTCGGCTCTGGGCTTTTGGAAACCGTAATATATCCTAAAGACAACATAGGCCTCTCGCGAGAAATAGTCTCAAAAAATGGTGCGGTCATATCCGAATATGAACCGAGCCAAAAACCCGAACTCTGGACATTTCCGCAAAGAAACCGTATTATTGCGGGCATCGCGAAAGCAGTCATTGTGACAGAGGCAGGAGAGAAATCTGGAGCGCTTATCACAGCACGCTATGCTCTAGAATACGGACGCGACGTATTCGCCGTACCAGGGCAAATGACAAGCCCACTCTCGCGCGGTACAAACAACCTCTTAAAAGAAGGAGCGACGCCAGTAACAAGTATTGATGATATTTTTGAGGCGCTTGGTATTGAAATATCATCAGACATAAAAAATACTACGACCTGTTCGCCATATGAACGCACTATTTTGGAAAGTTTAACTGAAGAGCTCTCAACTGACGAGATTATAAAACGAACGCGACTCGCTCCTCAAATAGTGCTTGCGAGTACCGCATCACTAGAGATTGAGGGCATGATTAAACAAACAAGTGGAATGTGGCGCAAACTATCATAACTATGGCTACAAAAACAAAATCAAAACCGAGGGCAAGAAAATTAAAAACTCTTGTCATCGTAGAGTCGCCTACTAAAGCGAAGACTATTTCGCGTTTTTTGAGCTCTGCATATATCGTCGAATCAAGCTTTGGCCATATACGAGATCTACCAAGCTCATCGCTCGGTATCAATGTCGAGGGAGATTTTGCGCCAAAATATATAATCCCGCGCAAAAAAAGTCCTGCTGTCAAAGTACTCAAAGCGGCTGCCAAAAAAGCGAGTCGTATCATATTGGCGACTGACGAGGACCGCGAAGGTGAGGCAATCGCGTGGCACCTAGCAGCCGCGCTCAATATAGAAACTCCAGAGCGTATCGTATTTCATGAGATAACCAAAACTGCTATTGAAGAAGCGCTCTTGCATCCGCGCCCACTTGATCTTCATCTGGTCGACGCGCAACAAGCACGCCGTGTTCTTGACCGTCTGGTCGGATACAAACTCTCGCCATTTTTGTGGAAAAAAGTTATGCGAGGACTTTCTGCCGGCCGAGTGCAATCAGTAGCGTTGCGCCTTATCGTTGAGCGCGAGCGAGAACGCGAAGCATTTATTAAACAAGAATATTGGACTATAGACGGATCATTTTTCACACCATCACGCCAACAATTTGTAGCGGCGCTTGTATCTATAGAAGGGAAGTCTCTTGAAAAATTTGACATGCCGTCTGAAGAAACCGCGCGTGCACTAGAGAAAAAACTTTCCGACAGAGAGTGGATTATTGAATCCGTCGAGAAACGACGATCGTCGCGAGCGCCCGCGCCCCCATTTACTACTAGCACTCTACAGCAAGAAGCATCGCGCCGTCTGCACTTTAGTGCAAAACAAACAATGATGTTTGCCCAACAGCTCTATGAAGGTATTGAGCTTGAAGAAGGATCGGTTGGCCTGATCACATATATGCGTACAGACTCGACCAATCTTTCGGTATCATCGCAGACAGCGGCGCGTGAATATTTAACCAGTGAACTCGGTGCCGAATATGCCATGGAAACCGCGCGCGTATACAAAACAAAATCAAAAGGCGCACAAGAAGCACATGAAGCTATCCGCCCATCTGATGTGTCGCGCACGCCAGAGTCAGTCGCCCCTCATCTCGAGCCAAAGCAAGCCAAACTCTACGAGCTTATATGGCGTCGTTTTGTCGCCTCGCAAATGCCAAACGCCATATTTGATGTATCAACTATTGTGGTTGCGGACATCAAAGAATCTGGCACGAAGTTTCGTGCCTCTGGCCAAATCATTTCATTTGATGGTTTTTTGAAAGTATGGAAAACAAAATCAGAAGAGCTTGAACTCCCTGATGTCAAAGAACAACAGATTGTATCATTAGAATTAATCGATCCTGCACAACACTTTACCGAACCCCCTGCGCGCTTTTCTGACGCAACGCTGGTGAAAATCCTTGAAAAAAATGGCATCGGACGGCCATCAACATACGCGCCGACAATCTCGACCATCATCGAGCGTGGCTATGTGGTGCGTGACCCACAGCGCCGTTTTCAACCATCGGAGGTTGGCCTTATTGTAAACGACTTGATTGTAGAACACTTCCCAGAAATAGTGGATCTTGCCTTTACCGCCGAGATGGAAGAAAAATTTGATGAGATAGCGGAAGGTCAAAAAGAATGGATGCCAATCATCAAAGACTTTTACGAACCGTTTGCAAAACACTTGGAAGAAAAATATGAAACGGTAGAAAAGCGCGACATGACCGAACCTGCTGGAGAGGACTGTGCTACATGCGGTAAGCCAATGATAATACGCCATGGTCGCTTTGGCAGATTTATAGCATGCTCTGGATTTCCGGAATGCAAAACCACAAAACCACTTCCGCCAAAATCAATCGGCTTAAAATGTCCTGAATGTGCTGACGGTGATATAATTGAACGCAAAACACGCCAGCGCCGACTCTTTTATGGTTGCTCACGATATCCGACATGCAAGTATGCCGCATGGAAACGCCCTGGCACACCTGACGCTGAAAGCACAGATACAAAAACATACGATGTAAAAGACCAAGAGTCAGAACCTGACGACGAATAATATATGCACAAAACATGGGATCAATTTGCAAGCATGCTAATCCGCTTTTCTGAAACGGATAGGTCTATTATAAAAAAAGCATTTGATCTCTCTGTAAGCTCGCATAAAGAACAAATACGCGCATCTGGTGATCCGTATATAACGCATCCGATTGCCGTTGCTGAAAAACTTATTGAGCTAAAGCTTGATGCCACAGCGATCGCGGCTGCTTTGCTTCACGACGCACTAGAAGATACGGAACTTACTAAAGAAGACCTAAATCGCGAAGTTGGGCCGAATATAACATTTTTAGTAGAGAGCCTTACCAAACTTGATCGCGTACGATACCGCGGATTTGAACGCACAGCAGAATCAATGCGCAAAATGTTTTTAGCAGTCGCCCAAGACACGCGCGTCGTCATCATCAAGCTCGCTGATCGCCTTCACAATATGAAGACGTTAGAAGCACTTGCGCCCGAGAAACAAAAACGCATTGCTACCGAAACACTAGAAATATATGCTCCTCTCGCATACCGACTAGGAATGGGCGAGATGAAGGGTGAGCTTGAAGATTTGGCTTTTCCTATCATCTATCCAGCTGAAGCAAAAAAACTTGCAATCGATGTAAAGAAAATATTACCAGAGCGTACTGAATACATATCTCGTGTAGCGCCTATCGTAGCTCGCGAACTGCACGCTGGAGGCGTTGCCGATTTTACTGTGAACTTTCGAGAGAAACACTACTATAGTCTTTGGAAAAAACTCCAACGCTATGACAACGATATCTCGCGCATCGCTGACTTGGTAGCACTTCGTGTTATTGTAGATACCGTAGAGCAATGCTATCAAGCGCTCGGCATCATCCATGCTACTTGGCGCCCAGTGCCGGGCCGTATCAAAGACTATATCTCAATGCCAAAGCCAAACGGCTACCAATCACTCCACACAACTGTTTTTTGCGAAGACGACATTGTAGCTGAGTTTCAAATACGCACGCGCGCCATGCATGAAGAAGCCGATGTTGGAGTCACCGCACATTGGGCATATGTAGAGGGAGGAAAAAATAAAACAGGCGTCAAAGTAGCAGAAGAAAAAATTGCATGGATACACAAATTGCAAGAATGGCAGCGCAATTTTGCAGATGGCGCATCAAATGAAGACTTTGTAGAAGCGCTAAAAATAG
>CALRCC010000005.1 GCA_943354465.1 Candidatus Ryanbacteria bacterium | reverse complement strand
GCTTGATGCTGATGAGCTCTCTGATCTTGAAACTATTGATCTATTTCGCGCTGTACCAATCATCATTGTCTCAAGCTTAATCTTCTCTGACGAACGAGAACCGATTCTGCTTGCCACAGGGCTTGTTGCATCTGTCGCTATCATATGGTCACACTGGCAAAGTGGACATTTTTCTATCAGACATAGGGTACTACCATTTCTTTTATGGGGCATTATCTCTGCACCAATATCGGCGGCAATCGCGAAAATATTATTAGCCGTTTGGCACCCGATATCGCTAATGCTCATACAAGACGCAGTAATTACTGTTTTTGCTATATATTTATACAAAGGCGAATTTAAAAAAATAACTCCCAAGTTTTTAAGTCTTATAACGATTTCAAGCGCGTTAAGCGTGGTAGGATGGATTCTTTTTGGCTTAAGTTATCAAAAGCTCGGCGTCGTACACACCACTCTCCTGTTCTCAATCCAACCTCTTGTCGTATACTTCGCATCACTCATAATCTTAAAAGAGCGCCACCACCCAAAAAAAACAATAGCATTCTTTATAGTGCTGGCGGCGATTATTATCACAGAGCTATACGGCTAATCGGCGCTCTGCCTGAAAAGTGTTAAAAGATTTTTAAATACAAGCGCTACAGTAAGCGGGCCGATGCCACCTTTTGACGGCGTCATGTATGATGCTTTTTTTGATACTGATTCTTGGTCAATATCACCTACCAGTACGCCACCGTCCTCCGATGTACCGATGTCCAAGACAACGACTCCTTGTTTAAGCATATCTCCTGTGACAACTCGTGGCACTCCAATCCCTGCGACCACGATATCAGCATCACCAAGTGTATCGCGAGTCATCTGCTCTGTACTATTGAGCGCGGTGATAATTGCGCCAGCATGCATCGCCCAAGCGATAACTGGCTTGCCTACCAATCTGCCCATACCTATGACGGTCATCTTTTTATTTGTCACATCAATCGCATAATGCTCTAAAAGCAATCTCACGGCTTGTGCGACAGGCGGTATGATACGCGATTTGCCTACGGCTATATCGCCAACTACTCGCGCGGAAAGAGCATCAACATCTTTATCTGGCGTTATTGCATTAAGAATAGCCTGCGCATCAATTTGTGATGGCAACGGCAGCTGCACAATCACCCCGCTATTGCGTGGCTCGTGCACAATATCACGCATGCGCTCTCGTAAATTGTTGGTAGAAATATCTGCTGGCAATTCATATCTCTGCGTTTCGATGCCAACGCTTTTAGCAAATGCTTCCTTGAGTTCGACAAATTTTCTTGATGGCGCCGACTCACCTACTATCACAATCGCGAGCCGCGGCTTTGGCGACACATCCGACACACGAGCTTGCAACTCGCTCTTTATTTTTTCGACTATAGGTTTTGCTTCTAAAAAAATCATTTATGTTGGGGAAATTGCCTTATAAGATTGGTAACTTCTTTTTGTATCGCCCTTGCTGACGCGCCATTCAGTGCTTCATCTATAAGCCTTGCGATAATGCGCATCTGGGGTTCACGCATACCACGCGTGGTGACGGTAGGCGTGCCAAGCCGAATACCTGATGGATCGCGCGGCGATCGAACGTCATACGGAATATTATTTTTGTTTACAATTATGCCTGTGCGTTCGAGTATGTCGCTGGCCTGCCCACCTGAAATGCCCTGACTCTGCGTATCAACAAGAATCAAGTGCGTATCAGTACCACCAGATACAATACGCAGGCCACGCTTTACGAGCTCATCTGAAAGGGCTTTAGCATTCTTGATAATCTGTATCGCGTATTTTTTAAACGCGGGGGTTGATGCCTCTTGCAGTGCTACGGCTGTAGCTGCAATCTGATTTGCGTGCGGGCCACCCTGTAAGCCGGGAAATACCGCTTTATCAATCTTTTCTGAAAACTCTTTTTTTGAAAAGATGATTGCCGAACGCGGGCCGCGAAGCGTCTTGTGTGTAGTAGTCATGACAACATCGGCGTACTGGAATGGCGAAGGATATACCTTACCAGCAACGAGTCCTGCAAAATGCGACATATCTACGAGCAACAGTGCGCCCGTGCTATCTGCGATCTGGCGAAACTTTTTGAAATCGATCACGCGTGGATACGCGGTAAACCCAGCGACAATCATTGCTGGTTTTTCTTTCTGGGCAATACGGCGGATTTCATCATAATCAAGCGTTTCGGTTTTTTTATCAACGCCATAGGCGACCTGTTGCCACACTTTGCCCGTCACACTGACCTTATGCCCATGTGAGAGATGACCGCCCATAGCCAGCTCGAGCCCCATTATTTTAGCGCCGAGCGGGACGAGCGCAAAATATACTGCGAGATTTGCGGGAGACCCTGAATAGGGCTGAACATTTATACCCCAGGCTTTTTCTGAGATACCAAAAAGCTTTAGTGCACGCGCTTTCGTTAAATCTTCGAGCTCGTCTATATATTCGTTGCCTCCATAATAACGAGCTTTAGAATATCCTTCTGAGTATTTATTTACGAACACACTACCAAGAGCTTCGCGGACATCGGTTGATATATCATTTTCTGACGCAATCAAATTTATCACGCTTTCTTGGCGCTTTGATTCATTTTTAATAAGTTTTTCTATTTGTTTATCTTTCATATAGTTGAAATGATGTCTTAAAAACTTCTTGTAGATACTTGTCAGATACTGGCCCAATACGAAGCACCTTTGGGGGCTCTTCCGTAAAATCAACTACCGTAGATGCCATACTATCAGGGATATCGCCGCCGTCAACTATCATAACGCTATCATCGGCATCTCCAAAATCATGCATGACATCCATTATATGCGTATGAGCAGAACTGCCTGACATATTGGCTGAAGTCATCAATACTGGTTTGCCGTACGCATCAATCAATGATTTTACAAACGCGTGGTTTGGTACGCGGATACCTTCGGTGCCGCCTCCGTGTTTTTTTTGAAACACGCCAGTGAAAGGCCCTGGCCATACCTCCATAAGACCTATTTTTATTTTTGGAGAAATATCAACATACTCTTCGGCCATCGCTATACTGGATACGAGCAAAGCCATACGCTTGTCTTTGTCGCGCCCCTTCATCGATATTATTTTCTCAATCGCTGATGAGTTATCATGCGCACAACCGATACCGTAAACAGTATCTGTAGGGATGATAACAACGCCGCCATCACGCAACATTGATGCCGTCTTCTCTACCGAGTCTTTATCGCTGGCAAGAGTTTTTATCATGCTAGATGCTTTATCAGCATAAACTTATTGTACCAAATTAATCAATCGTTTTGGTATAAAAATAATCTTCTTTGGGTCTTTCCCGTCCAACGCCACTTTGATTTTATCGCGCGATAAAGCGATAGTGCGCGCGCCATCCTCATCTATATTTATCGCCACAGAAACAGTGTCGCGTACCTTACCATTTATCTGGATCACAAGCTCAAAGACATCGTCAGCCATTTTATCAACATCATATTTAGGCCATGGACCTTTATGGATTGTCTCGCGCGATCCGCGTATAGCAAAAATCTCTTCAGTGATAAAAGGAGCAAATGGCGCCAACATCAACAGAAATGACGCATCAGCAAAAGCGTCATTGTCATTTTCCATTTGAGTCAATAGCACCATCAGCGAAGAAATCGCTGTGTTGTTCTGCAATCCTTCCATATCTTCAGTCACTTTTTTGATTGTTTTATGAGCCAAACTATTCGTGACTTTATTAGATGCGCTTATATCACGCGCTTCATTTACATAATAATCCCAAACGCGTGTCAAAAAGCGAGTAATGCCTTTTATACCTGTATCGCGAAAATCTCCTCCATCTTCAAGTGGCGACATAAATGCCAAATACATACGAAGCGCATCGGCTCCGTAAACAGAAAAATATTCATCTGGGTTAACTACATTACCACGAGATTTAGACATTTTTGCGCCGTCCTTTGTGACAAGGCCGTGTGCACGAAAATGTGGCATAGGCTCACCATCATTGTCGCGTGCAAAATCGGCTAACTTCAAATCATGAAGCGCCTTGGAAATGAATCTGACATACAGCAGATGGAGCACGGCGTGCTCTGGCCCTCCGATATACGAAGCGACTGGAAGCCATCGTCGTGCTCGTTCCTGCGAGAATAGTTCTTTATTATTTTTAGGATCGAGATAACGTAAATAATACAAAGTAGAGTCTAAAAATGTATCGCAAACATCAGTCTCGCGACGCGCATCAGCACCACATTTAGGACACGACGTCTTATAAAACTCTGGGAAATTGGCCAGAGGAGACTTGTCAGTACCTGTTGGACGAAACTCATGTACATCTGGCAAAAGAATGGGTAGATTTTCTTCTTTTTCAGGTATCCACCCTGCACACGCATCACACCAAATCATTGGGATTGGTGCTCCCCAATAACGCTGGCGCGAGACAAGCCAATCACGCAAACGATAATTGGTCTTGCGCACGCCACTCGCCTTTTGTATACCTTCATCGAAATCTACCAACGGCGCATCGCTGATCGGAAGGTTGAACTTGTCTGCAAATTCAAAATCGCGCTTATCATGCGCTGGTACCGCCATAATCGCGCCTGTGCCATATCCGTCTAACACATAATCGGAGATCCAAATCGGGATTTCTTTTTTGGTTGCTGGGTTGATAGCATTCAACCCCGAGAAAACGCCTGTTTTTTCTTTTTCTTCAACGTGCCTATCTCTTGTCACACGGCGTGCTAACGCTTCTTTTATATATACGCGAGCATCATCTGATATCGTCCAACCAGCGGTTAGCCACTTTTGTGCGAGCTCTGGTGAGATCACACAAAAAGTAGCCCCAAAAATAGTGTCTGGCCTTGTTGTAAAAATATCAATTTCAAATTTTGAATTTTGAATTTTGAATTTGATTTGAGCACCATCTGATTTGCCTATCCAGTTGCGCTGGGCTATTTTAATTTTTTCAGTCCAATCAATATTCTCAAGCCCGACAAGCAACCTATCGGCATAATCTGTGATTTTGAAAAACCACTGCTCAATATCTTTTTTGGTAACAGCTGTACCACACCTCTCGCACTCGCCCCCAATAACCTGCTCATTGGCGAGTACGGTCAAGCACTTTGGGCACCAATTAACCTCTGCTTTTTTTCGATAAGCGAGCCCATCATTATATAATTTTATAAAAAGCCACTGAGTCCAACGATAATATTCAGGGCTGTAAGTCTCAAGCCGTTCTTCCCACGCAAAACTATTACCGATAACGCCGAGCTGACGATAATAATTTTCTTCTGTTACTTTAGAATGTTCTTTTGGATTTTTATTTATCTTTAGCGCGTAATTTTCAGCGTTAATACCAAATCCATCGAGACCAATAGGCTGAAATACATCATAGCCGTTCATCCGTTTAAAACGGCCAAATATATCAACTCCTGTAAATGTTCGCACACTGCCAATATGCAAACCTTCAGCTGATGGATATGGAAACATCATGAGATTATAAAATGGCTTTGTGGCATGATCCAAATCTGGCTCGTATACGCGATTTTCAAGCCATATTGGTCGCCATTTTTTCTCAAGTGCCTGTGGATTATATTTCTTCATTGATTTCTTTATCGTACGCTAAAAATCAAATCAGAGCAAAGAAAATATCAAATATGGGATATTTGACTTGACGCATGCGCTAGCATGAAATATTTATGTAAGGTGAAAAATTCGCGTAGCATTACTAGTCGTCGCCGACGCTACTTCTTCATACGAGATGCCACGAAGTTCTGCTATTTTTTTGGCAACTTCAATCACATATGCAGGCTCGTTACGCTTGCCTCTATACGGTGCTGGAGCGACATACGGCGCGTCTGTCTCAACCATAATTTTATCAAGTGGAGCTTTGATAATTGATTCATCATAATCGCGCGCGAATGTTATAACTCCTGTAAACGAAATGCCAAAACCAATATCTAAAAACTTTTGTGCGTCCGCCCAAGTTCCGGCAAAAAAATGTATAGTGCCACCAACCTCACCCGCTCCCTCTTCTATAAGAATCTTATGCAAATCATCATAAGCATTTCTGCAATGAATAATCAGAGGTTTTTTCACATCGCGCGCCAAACGAATGTGAAGGCGCAACACTTCAAATTGTTTTTCTTTTTCTGCCTCTGTGCCACCAGAACGAAAATAATCTAGACCGCATTCTCCAATCGCCACTGTTTTTGGATGCGTGGCAAGTTTTTTATATTTTGCATAGTCAAACTCTTCGGGACGCGAGCTAAACCCTGGTACGCCTAATGCCGAAATCTCTTTGGCGTCTACATAGATCTCACCGCCTACATGTATAGGATGCAGACCTACCGCCGACCATACTCCGCCTGCATACCGCTCTGCGTATTCGACGGCGCGTAGTGATGTATCATATTGCGAGCCTACTAAAATCATACCAATGCCGTCTGCAAGCGCACGACTCACCACTGCGTCTCCGTCATCACGGAAAGCGTTGAAATTTACATGCGCATGAATATCAATCAGCTTTAGATTCATCTGACTTTGATGGGAATATTGAGCCACACGGTTCTATTTTTATGACATCAATATTTTCTGCCATCTTTATATTTGCTCCAAACACTCTCATCATCTTTGTGGCGGTGTCTGGCATAAATGACTCAAGAAGCCGAGACGCGCGAATAATATGTATAGCGACATTCCATAGTACTGTCTTTGTCTTGTCAGGGTCCGTCTTAATCAAACGATATGGCTCATAGTCTTGTATATAACCATCTAGAAGCGAAAAAAAACTTGAGAGCAGAGTGATTGCGTCTGTTATGCGATATTCTGACATCGCGCGAGAGAACTCTTTTGCAATATTGTTATCAAAATAATGATCGAGAGATACTTCGCCGTCACCTCCACGACGCGTTGGTACTCCTGCCAATGATTCTACTTTTGGCTTAGTGATTTGACCATCAAAATATTTAATAATCATAGCCGATGTACGCGAGACTAAGTTGCCCATACCGTGAGCGAGATTACCCTCGTAAACATCATGGAACCGCTCACTGGTAAAATCACCGTCTTCGCCAAATGGTATTTCTCGCAATAAGAAATAACGAAACGCATCTTTTCCATATTCATTTATACACTCAAACGGATCAACGACATTGCCAATCGTCTTACTCATCTTCTGTCCTCCAGAACGAATCATGCCAGTAACCAAAAGCATTTTTGGCAAAGGCAATCCTGCGGAAAGCAACATGCCAGGCCAAATGACAGCATGAAAGCGCAATATATCTTTTCCTATAATGTGAGCGTCGGCCGGCCAAAACGTTTTAAAATTTGCGTCATCGCTACGCCCATATCCCAAGACACTAATATAATTAGTCAGTGCATCGGCCCACACATACATCGTGTGTTCATGATCATCGGGCACCTGGATACCCCACGAGATATCTTTTGAAGGCCTAGAGAAGCTAATATCTTCCACGCCCTCTTCTAAAAATGCGAGTATTTCTTTTTTACGACTTGCTGGCTGGATAGACATCTCGCCTGATATAATCGCGCTCTTAATACGATCTCTATATTTTGAAAGACGAAAAAAATAATTTTCTTCAGCGATCTCTTCTGGAGCTTGGTTGTGATCGGCGCACTTGCCATCTGCCAAATCTTTTTCCGTGACAAATGCCTCATGCCCTACACAGTAAAGACCTTTGTACGTCGCCTTATATAAATCGCCAGCGTCTACAAGCTTTTTCCATAATGCCGCGGCGCCTGGCCAATGACGCTCACTATCACTCGTATAAATAAAATCATCATTTAGCGCGCCGAGTGCTATGAGCAATTGTTTAAACTCGTCACGACGCTCCTCCACAAAATCGCTAATAGGCATTCCGGCTTTTTGAGCGGCACGGACAATCTTTGCTCCGTGCTCATCGGTACCAGAAAGAAAAAAAGTTCGTTCTCCAATGCCACGATGCCACCGAGCAAGCGTGTCTGCGATTACGTCAGCGTACGCGTGCCCAAGATGCGGGGCAGCGTTTACATAAAAAATAGGCGTTGTGACATAAAACTTTTTATTCATACTATCAATTATGGCTAGACGGTCTTTTTATGTTCGGCGACATCATTGAAATACTCAACAAGAACCACTGCGAGAGGAATCGCTATAATAATGCCCATGGCTCCAGCAATAGTACCGCCAACAAGCAAAGCTATTATTGCCAACAGCGGATGAACGCCTACTGTCTTACGCACTACCTGCGGGTAAATAAGATGATTCTCCATCTGCTGTACCAAAAAATAAATACCAGCGACCATAAGACCCAATAGCGGATCTTTGATAGCTGTAACGGCGATGGCTGGAATGGCCGCCATCACAGGGCCAAAGTACGGAATAATCTCAAAAACTGCTGAGAGTATCGCAAACAAAAATGCATGCTCAACTCGCAGTATCGTAAGCATTATAAAAACAAGCACGCCAACCAATACGCCCAAAAGCAACTGCCCCTGAAGCCATCGGCCAATCTTGCGCTGTGAACGCGACCACAGGCTTAATGCATATTCTTCATGTTCTTTTGGCATGACTATACGCAAAACATCAGCGACACCATCTTCTTGCGCGGCCAAGTAAAACGATACAATAACTATAAACCCAAATGAAAATATGCTTGAGAAAAAGACTGACGAGAAACTAAAGAAACCTCCAACCGCGGTGTGTACATACTGATCAGCATTAATAGCGGAAGCCCTAATCGCGTCAATAATAAAATCAAAAGAAAAAAAAGGAACCTTTTGCTGAAGACTAATGAGCGCGGTCTCAATGAGCGAAGGAAGGCGCGAGAAAAATAGCTGAAAATCTCCAGCTAACGGAGGAACTAAAAGATAAAATATGCCAACGACAAAAGCCATACCCGAAAGATATATAATAAGCGCAGAAAGCACGCGCGGTATACGCCATCTTATAAACCACTGCACTAACGGCTCTACTGCAGATGCTATGACAATAGCCACTACAATAATCATCAAAATATCGCGGATGAACCACAAAAATACAACGCCGAGCGCTACGAGCGCTACACGAATAAGTGTACTCGTCGATACATTTATGGTTGTGCGCGGATTACGACTCACGATACTTTTGCTAAAATTTTCTCGTACGGATCTTTCTCAAGCTTTGGGCCAATCATAGAAAGATATATCCTGTCTTTGCGGAAAAGAACGCGCGCGACTCTAGCAATATCTTCACGAGTGACGGCATCAATTTTTTTGATAAGCTCGTCTGGCTTTTTTATTTTGCCAAGCAAAATCTCTTGCGTGCCCAAAAATGACGCGACCTCATCGGTCGATTCAAGCGAAATGGCGAGGTGCCCCTTGATATTATCTTTGGCTCGCTTGAGCTCTTCGGCTGTTGCGCCAGTCTTCTTTATTTTATCCAAATGACCGACGATACGCTCAACGACCTCGACGCTTCGCTCATGAGGTACGCCAGCATATGCTCCAAAATAACCAGTATGACGATATGCATCATGACCAGCGCGGATAGCATAAGCAAGTCCATGCCTACCCCTTATATCCGCCCACAAGCGCGAGCTCATATAACCACCAAGAATAGTAGAGAGTACGTCAGCTGCGGCACGATCCTTGTTCTCAAGTGGATATCCGAGTGCGCCAACAACGATATGTGATTGATCAGTATTTTTTTCGAATAGACGCATGCGCGGGCCTGGTGCTGGGCTTTTAAATGTCGCCTCTTTTGCAGGCGCACCGTCACGCAACTTGCCAAACGCTTTTTCAATCTTGCGTAGAGTGTCTTCTTCAGATATGTTCCCGGCTACTGTCACAACTGTATTGCGCGCGACATATTGACTCTTCCAATATTTAAGAAAATCGGATCGTTTGATGGTACGAATATTTTCAGCGTTACCGATGACATCCCACCCATATGCATTGTCACCGTAAACAAGCTCCTCAAAAAGAGACCAGACATAACGACGAGGGTCGTCCCAATACATTTTCATTTCTTCCAAGATCACGCCTCGCTCACGATTTATCTCCTCTTCTTTCAAAAGAGCATTTTGTAAAATATCAGATACAAACATCAATGCCAAATCAAATTGCTTGGCATCTACCTTGATCCAATATCCAGTCTCCTCTCTAGTGGTGAAAGCATTGTGGATGGCACCTACAGAATCGAGCAGTCTATCAAGCTCGCCTGGCTTTGGATATTTTTTGGTGCCCTTAAAAAACATGTGCTCCAAAAAATGCGAAAGGCCGCTAATTTTGCGCGCCTCATAATTTGAACCAGTGCCAACAAGTACCAAGATAGTAATCGTCTGCGTTGATTCCATCGGGGCGACAATCGCGCGAAGTCCATTGGGTAGTCTTTTCTCTATAAATTTCATATGACAATCATACCATGAAAAACCCAAAAAGAAAGAGGGCGAGAAATGAAAATACTTATGATAATTTTTCTATAAATCTTCCTGCTATTTCTGAAATTGCTACGCGCTCTTGTTTTGCAGTATCACGATCGCGCACTGTCACGGTACCATCTTCAAGAGTCTGATAATCAACTGTCACGCACCATGGTGTACCGATTTCATCTTGCCTGCGATAACGTTTGCCTATATTGCCTATGTCGTCCCACCACGCTGTGATAAGTGAAGACCTGTCAGAGTTCAGCATGTCAAAAACTTCACGAGCTTTTGCTACGACATTTTCTTTATTTGAAACAAGCGGAAATACAGCAACCTTAATCGGCGCAAGTTTTGGATGTAGACGTAACACTGCGCGTTTGTCACCCGCGAGCTCGTCTTCATCATACGCGTCAATTAAAAACGCAAGCAACGCCCTATCAACACCTACAGATGGCTCAATAACATTGGGGATAAAGCCATCTTCAGATCTGATAAAATCATCGCCAACCCAACGATATCCTACGAAATGATTTTTTAAATCAAAATCCGTGCGATTAGCGACGCCTTCGAGCTCAGAGAACCCGTCTTTCGAGAGACCAAAACGATATTCGATATCAGTAGTCGCCTTTGAATAATGAGCGAGCTCGTCTGGCGCATAATCATGAAACCTCAAATTTTCTTTTTTAATGCCTAGATCCAAAAACCACTGCATTCGCGCATCCCTCATATCCGAGAAATATTTGTCAGCATCTTTTGGATCGCAAAAATATTCGAGCTCCATCTGCTCAAATTCACGCGATCTAAACACAAAATTGCGTGGCGTAATCTCATTGCGAAATGCTTTGCCGATCTGTGCGATACCAAACGCGAGCTTTGGGTGAAACGCATCAATAATATTTTTAAAATTTATAAAAATACCTTGCGCTGTCTCTGGACGCAAATATGCAGTAGACGATTCATCTTCAACTGCACCTACGCTAGTTTTAAACATCATATTAAACGAACGAGGTGCAGTAAGCTCTCCTCCGCATTCTTGGCATTTATCACTCTCGATATGATCAGCGCGGAATCTACGCTTGCATTTTTTGCACTCAACTAGAGGATCAGTGAAATGATCTGTATGCCCTGATGATTGCCATACTTTAGCGCTAGAAATAATCGATGAATCAAGAGAAAACGTCTTCCCCTCTGGCAACTGGCGCGCCGCACGCCACCATTCGCGCTTAATATTTTCCTTCAAAAGGACTCCAAGCGGGCCATAATCCCAAGTACCGGCGAGCCCACCATAAATATCAGATCCTGGAAATATGAATCCTCTGCGCTTTGCCAATGAGATAATAGTATCGAGTGAGGTCATAAAAAAATCTAACACGAGTAAACCATTCTGCCAATGCTATTCAACGATTTTGCCACCATCTTTTGGTATTTTAGGATCATCGGGCAAATCCGTCATGACACTGTCAGATTCTTGAGCGATGGTAATGCCAGCAAACGAGTCCGTGCCTGTAAGTTTTGCATCAGAAACCAACTCTATATAGTCATCAACCTGCGGAAGTGACGGTGTAAGTGCTATTTGAAACGAGACTTCACGCGTGCGAAGCGAAGAACCAGTGCCTGCCTGTATCGTTCCTGGCATCCACAAAATCTCGCGAGTCGCCCCATCAAAAGTGATAGATGCATCAGACGGCGAGTCAACAGCTCCAACCCATCGCACATACGACGGCAATGTAGCGCGCACTGATGTATTGACTAGATCGTTTGTCGCATTCGTCACAGCCCAATTGATAAGATATGTGGTCGTCTTGCCAACGCGCGGAGGGATTGGGCCTGTGTTTGTAACACGCGAATCATAATAATATCCTTTTTGAGCAAAAGTAGCGCGAGTCGCAAGCTTATATGTTACCTTCTCTTCTCCTGAAATATCAACACCATCATATCCAGATGGAGATTCGTTTGTATGCATTGTTGATATAAATATAATGGTTGGATTATGTATGCCAATTGTTTTCTTTGTGGTAACAGTAAAATCAAATACGCCAGATTCTCCAGGATCAACAAACAACAGCTCTTGTATGCGCCCAGGCACCCAGCGCAATGCATTACGTCCTGAATCAAACTCGCCTCGCTTGCTTGATATTGTCCTTATATCAAAAGCTTCGCCGTCAAACGCCAAATCAACAGTGGCGTTTGATACTGAAACAGGAAGATTATTTTTCCATTCGAGGGAGCCTTTGATTATGGTGCCAGCGGCCAACACCCCAGTGCCAAAATCGTCAGCTGTATCTATGCGAAGCCTTGTCACCAACAGTGGTGGCACTATGACAAATGTTTTTTCTGACGAAGTAAATACATCAAATTCATTTTTGGCACGATCATACACACCTATCTTTGCTTTTATTGATTGTGGCGCTATAGAATCTTTGATCCTTCCCTTGATTGAAAGCTTGAAAGAATCTCCCTTGCCAATGTCGCCTACTGTCCAGATCGTATTGCCCTTTGTCGGCTTGATGCTTGATGATATAAACTCAAACGCGTCTGGATATACCATCTCAACTGATACACCACGAAATGGCGTCTCGGCGCTTGATGCTAAAGACAATTGCGCGTCAATCTGCTGGCCAGATTTAAGCTCTTTCGGCAACACCAGCTCCACGCCAAGTAACGACCCCTTAACTAAAGACTCATATGCCACTTCTTTAGCTAGAGACACGGAAGAATCTCTCGGACGATATTCAATCTTTACTTGTCCTTTCAAAATCTCTTCTTGCGATCCAAATATAATAGCTGAAAAAAACTCTTCTTTTTTATCACCCGGATTAATTGCGCCAAGTTCTCTACGTTCGGCGCGCAGACCTCCCTTTATATAACCGCCGACTAAAGGTTGCGACATTGGAGGATACTGAAAAACAAGAACCGCCTTATCAAGAGCTATATCATTTTTGTTTTCATAGGCGATACGCCATACAAATTTTTTACCCGCTATGGCGTCATCAGCAGTCTCGACGGTGAGATCAATATTTTTACGCGTGTCTACCCCGAGGACAGAAAATCTTCCAGAAATTACAAAATATCCTATACCAAACACAGCAATGACAGATAGTCCGCCGCCGATACCCCACCATAAAAGTTTACGCATAAATTTTTGCATAGAGTCTTCTACAACCACAGGATCATCTTTCCATGATACCGGCACAGGCGTTGTACGACCACGAAGATGCCGCGAGTGTTCACGGTCTTCAAACATTTCATTCTTTTTAAAAAGCCTTCTTCTAAGATCGTCGAGAGCCATGATATTTAGTATAGCATGTGATTTGCCCGCAGTATCCCATCGATCGCATCTTCAAATGCTCTACGCTCATTTAAATCTGCGAATAACGTATCATCTGTACGCTTTGCGATAAATGCGCGAGCTTTCGCAGAGAAAAATCTACCCTGTTCAGACACATGCGGCAAAAAACCGCTTATCTCTAAAACTCGCAACTTAAACCTCATTTCATCAGAAAAATATCCAACGCAATTCAGATCGAGCATTACATTCCACATATCAATGTCTGGCTCTTCTTCACCTACAACGCGCGATATAAAATCCGCACAACGTTTACGATATATGATCTCTCCATCAGAGACTATAAAATCGGACTCCGCATCAATAATGCGCCACGCGGTATTGCCACGCGCGAGCATAAGCCGTAATCGTGAGAACAATGTTAAATGACCACGCAATTTTGATTTGGCAAGACGTACACCTGAAGCGACAGCATTGATACGGCCGAGATCTTTTGTAAAAAAAGTAAGATACGCGTCAGCCTCACCGCGCTCGCGCGAAGCAAGTATGATGGCATCGGTGCCGTAGTAGTTGTTCATACCTATATTTTTTCTACAGAGACAACGCTGGGCCCATTTATCGAATCGCTTGTCTTAAGATACTTTGCGCGCGTTCCTTTTTTAATAGTCGCAAGAGAGGCTGGTGAGAACGATCCTGAAATCACGAGGGAGATCATATCAAGAGGTTTAAGGCCCGCTTTTTTGCGAGCATCTTGAGTAAGACGAATAAGCTCACGCGCCTCTCCCTCCTCTTTAAGCTCTGGCGTAATAACCAAATCGATGGCGGCGTCGTCAGCCAGTTTTTTATTTACAATGACATTCTTAACATTAAGCTCATTTTTAAGAACGTCGATCAATGCCAAATCGCGAATGGTCATGCTCTTGACTATAAACGACGACAGAGGCTGACGAACTTTTATGCCTGACCTGGCACGCAATTCAAGACCTTTCGCCGCCAAAGATCTCACTTCTTCCATGCCAGAAATAAGAGGCTTGGAATATGCAAGCTTTTTCGGCCAGTCTTCTAAGTGCACGCTCTCGCGCTTGCCATTTACTGCGCGATATACGATTTCTGCCGTAAACGGTACAAAAGGAGCGGCCAAAATAGCAGCCTCCAGTAGCGTCTTGCGTAGAACCTCGACTCCTTCTCCAGAACGCATGCGGTCGCGTGACCTCCTGACATACCAGCGCGAGATATCATTGCCCACAAAATCTTCGACGAGACGCGCCGCGCCAACCACATCATACGCGTCCATACGACGAGCCACCTCCGCACCAACCATTGCGCACTTTGCCTCCATCCAAAGATCAAGAGTATTTTTACGCGCCAATTTCTTTGCGACAGGTTTATACATCTCATAAAAATTGAGAGTATTAAGAAAAATATCTATAAATGTTCGTTTTGATTTTTCAAGATCGGCGATATCAAATGCTTTCGGATCACCAGGCTGATTAATAGTGAAAAAATACCAACGCACAGCATCAGCACCATATTTTTCAAACAGATCCATAGATTCTACAACATTGCCTTTTGACTTGGACATTTTTTTACCTTCTTTATCGAGAATATGCCCGAGTGATATAACGTTTTTATAGGAAGCCTTTTTACCAAGCAGTGTTGCTACAGCGAGCAATGTATAGAACCATCCGCGCGTCTGATCAACTGCCTCAGCAATAAAATCTGCCGGATACGCGATATTCTTATCAATAAGCTCTTTATTTTCAAACGGATAATGTGCTGACGCAAATGGCATCGCGCCAGAATCAAACCACACGTCAATAACTTCAGGAGTACGGCGCATTTTTATAGAACATACTGGACATATAACAGGGAAATCATCGATAAATGGCTTGTGCAAATCTGTCTCACCAAATCCGTTGCGTGGCACGGAGACTGGGATAACGCGATGTACCTCGGCATTTTTAAAGTATTTAGTCGAAGACCGTTCGTCCGGCTGTTGAGTGCCTTTCATAATCGCCTCCAAAAACCAAAGAGGATCACCATGCCCTACGACAATAATTTTTTTCTTTTTATGGAGTGACTCAAGTCTTTGAAACAATCTGTATACACGCTTTTTAACATCTGCCCATGACTCGCCTCCGGGATACGCCCTAGACAGCAAATCATCGTTTGGAAATTCTTGTTTAATTTTTGAGATCTCTGCGCCATCGTATTCGCCCTGATTTAGTTCACGCAAATCAGCGTCAAACAAGATAGGCACACGAAGCTCGCGTGCGAGTATCGCCGATGTCTCTCGTGCTCGCGTCATATCAGAAGAAATAATAAGTTGAATGCCGGCTTTTTTAAGAGCGACTGCTGCTTTTTTTACTTCTGTCTTTCCACGCGGCAAAAGTCCATACGAGTCATTTAATTTGGATGATGCGATACCAAGCAAATTATTTTTTGCAAATCCGTGACGCATTAAATAATAAATATTTGAAGATTGCGTGGCATATTTAGAAAGCTCGGCGATAGACCCTATAATGTCGCGCCTATCACATCCGTCACATGTCCACACTGGAAGAGGCGTGCCCCAATAACGCTCGCGGCTAAATGCCCAATCTTTATTTTCTTTCAACCACTGGCCGAAACGCCCATCACGAATATGCGAAGGATACCAACCAATAGATTTATTTGCTTCAATCATCTTTGATCGCACAGCACTTGCCTTTACCCACCATGACTGTCTAACTCTATAAATAAGCGGTGTGTCGCATCGCCAGCAAAAAGGATAATCATGCTCGTAAAGCGCCTCTCTAAAAAGAAGCCCTTTTTGTATCAAGTCTTTCACAATCAAAGGATCGGCATCTTTGACAAACATCCCGTGCCATTGTGGTACTGCGTCTGTAAATCTACCAGCATCATCAACCGTAATAAATACTGGGAGCCCCTCCTGTCTGCCCACTTTAAAATCGTCATCACCAAACGCTGGCGCGATATGCACTATACCAGTGCCATCTTTGTCTGTGATAAACGATCCGCCAACTACACTATATGGAATGTTTGGAGATGGATACGGAGGGTCATATTCAAGGCCTAACAGCTTTGATCCTGGCTCACGCCACAGTGGCTCAAGCCCTGGAAAAAGCTTTGTCGCCAAAGACCCGAGCACGATAAGTTGCTCACCACGATCATCAACTGTCACATATTCAAGTTCTGGATGAACCGCGGCCGCAACATTTGCAGGCAGTGTCCATGGCGTAGTCGTCCATACGAGCAATGAGGCGCGCCTAGTCTTGAGACGAAATCTAACAAATACAGACTGATCTTTTACTGTTTTATATCCTTGAGCAAGTTCGTGGCTAGACAATGCAGTGCCGCACCGCGCGCACCATGGCACGACTTTGTCGTCCTGATACAAAAGCTTGCGCGAGGCAAATTCTTTGACTATCCACCAAAGTGATTCTATATACGAATTTTTATAAGTTATATACGGATCTTTAATATCCAGCCAATAACCCATTCGCTCTGTAACGCGCTCCCATTCATTTTTATAAAGCCATACCGACTCTTTACATTTGCGGTTGAAAGACTCGATGCCGTATGATTCGATGTCTTGCTTTGATTTAAAACCTAGCGCTTTTTCAACGCCAATCTCCACAGGAAGACCGTGCGTATCCCAACCCGCGCGGCGCTCTACCAAAAAACCACGCATTGTCTTGTACCGTGCTATGACATCCTTAAATGCGCGAGCTTCCACGTGATGCAAGCCTGGCATGCCATTTGCTGAGGGCGGCCCTTCAAAAAAAACAAAGCGCTTTGCTTTGTGCGCGCGCTGACGGATACTTTTATCAAAAATATTTTTTTGTGCCCAAAATCCAAGGACACTAAGCTCATCTCGCATATTGTATATAATATGCGAGAAAACGCATTATTTCAACTGTTATTGTTATTCGATGATAGTTACCTCCGTCATCGCATCACCTTGTGCAAGCGTGCGGACAATATCCATACCTTTTATCACACGGCCAAATACTGTATGACGGCCATCAAGATGTGGCTGAGCGATCTTCGTTATGATAAAGAATTGACTGCCATTGGTGTTAGGCCCGCGGTTTGCCATTGAGATAGCGCCAACATCATTTTTAATTGATTTGAGACTATAGTTATATTTATATCCTGACCCCTCAAGTTCGGCGATTATCTTTGCTGACACGCCAAGCTCTTTTGGATTGATCTCATCTTCAAACTCATATCCTGGACCGCCAGTACCATTGCCAGACGGGTCTCCTCCCTGCACCATAAAGTCGGCTATAATGCGATGAAATACAAGCCCGTTATAAAATCCTTTTTTGGCAAGACCTACAAAATTTGAGACAGTCTTTGGTGCTATCTGTGGGTAAAGATCCAATTCAATATCACCTTTTTTTGTTTTTATTATTGCTTTCACAGTTTCTCCTTTAAATTGAATAATCTCTGACTCAGCCGTAGTGCCTGAAACTGGTTCGGCTATTGATGCTGTACCTGCGTTGTCTGCGGGATTTGCAGGCTTACTAGTGCCAAGCCAAACTACACCTCCGAATACAACAAAGAGCGCGAGAAGTCCGATAATAACATTGCGTGGTTGTTCCATATCTATTTAAATAAAATAAAAAAATAATATATAAAAATATATTAATATATTTTTTTTATATACGCAATTATTTACATTGATTCTGGAGTTGATATGCCCATCAACTCGCATTGCCTACGCATAGTATCGCGAAAAAGCGATACAAGAGCGAGACGCGCGTACTCCAGATCAGGCTGTCCGCCGATGACATGGGTCGTCTCATAAAATTTTGTAAACGAACGAGCGAAATCAATCGCGAAGCGCGACATGCGCTGTAATTGAAAATCTTCTGATGTCTGAGTGATAACGTCTGGTAATGCTAATATCATTTTGATAAGTGCCAACTCTGTGTCAGCTTCCAGTAGGGGCCATGATACTTTTTTGTAATTTATCTTGCGTCTTTGTACATATCCTGCCTTTTTAAGAATGCTGGACGCGCGAGCATATGCATACTGTATATAGTAAACGGGATTGTCCTTTGACTTTGCACGCGCCAAATCCATATCAAAAGTCATGGCCGATCGCGGAGCGTATTGCAACATAAAAAACCGAAAGGCGTCCTTACCTACGGTATCAAGTAATTCTTCTGCCATAACAAAATTGCCTTTGCGCTTTGCCATTGATACTACCTGCCCGTCTTTTTTGAGCGTCACCTGCCCATGGACTACCACTTTGAAATCTTTCTGCGGGAAATCAAACGCATCAGCAATCGCGCGTAGCTTTGGCACATGGCCTTCATGATTCTCGCCGAGCTCGTCCACCACCAAATCAGCTCGTTTAAACTTTTCTGCGTGATAAGCAATATCATTTGCAAAATATACATATGTGCCATCACTCTTGATCACAACCGCTTCGCGCTCGCCCAAATTGTCATCTTTAGGCGCGAACCATACTGCTCCATCTTTTTTAGTAAGTAAGCCTTTTTTATTGAGCAAGGCAAGCGCACGCTTTGTCTTTACCTCAAGATCGCTCTCAGCGATGACCTTATCAAAAGTAATGCCCATGCGACGAGCAAGAGCCAAATTGTCTTTCAACATAGTGGCTAGAGCTATTTTGGTAATGCGATCTTTGTATATATCTGGCTTACTCAAAATCTTAATACCATATTTAGCATAAACTGCCCTACCCATCTCTTGGATGTACTGACCCTGATAACCGTTCTCATCTAGCGTAGACTCTTGACCGCATGCGATCAGATACCAATGCCACAATGAATCAGCAAATCGGCCAATCTGCGCGCCAGCATCATTGTGAAAATATTCACGCACTACTTTGTATCCACGATCTGCAAGCAAGTTTGCTACAACGTCACCTATGGGTCCTGAGCGCGCGTTGCCAACATGCATTGGCCCAGTGGGATTTGCTGAAATATATTCAACAGATGCCGTACCAAGCTTTGGCTTTATATGCGGCATAAAATTATCGCGCAATATTTCTAATAAATATTGTCTATCTAAATAAAAATTTAAAAAGCCTGGAGCTACGGCTTCAACCTTATAAAAAATAGGCGGATACTTTTCTTTTATGCGTGAAGCAATATCTTCTGCGACAGCCATTGGTAAGCGTCGCTCAACCTTGGCGCGCACGAGCGCGATATTTGATGAGTAGTCTCCACGACCCTCCATTTCTTGACGCTCAACAGAAAAAGACGCATCACTGCCAATCTCGCGACGCAAAATATCTTCTATATATGTACGAATATTGTGTTCCATGCCAATAAGCACTACTCTAACGCAAAAACCATATTTGTTCTATATTTGAAGAGTATATGACCATACAAAACAAAAAAGTATATTTTGACTACGAGATACTCGAAACCTACGAGGCGGGCATTGAGCTTTTTGGTTTTGAGGTCAAATCAATACGCGCAGGCAATGCTCATCTGGAGGGCTCGCGCGTGATAATCCGTGGGAGTGAGGCTTTTTTGGTTGGTGCCAGCATCCCACCATACCAACAGCCGAATACCCCGCCATCATACGAGCCTGACCGTACACGCAAGCTTTTACTTCATAAAAAAGAGCTCGCATACCTTGCCGGCAAGGAACACGAGAAGGGCTTGACATTGGTGCCGATTAAGTTGTATAATAAAAATCGTAACATCAAGCTTGAGTTTGGTGTTGCGCGCGGGAAAAAGAAAGCTGACAAGCGCGAAACGATAAAAAAGCGCGAGGTCAAGCGGACGATCGAGCGCGAGTTGAAAAAATACTAAATGGAGTTTTTTGCTTCCAAAAAATGTTAGGAGTTGTAGTAATCGCCATTAGATGTCGCCACTATTCGCGGCGAGAGCGATTCAAAACATATTCCCAATATGTTTTGGGAGTGATAGGCATCGACGGGGTCTCGAATCTTTGAAAATCAGGCAAGAGCAGGTGTGGTCACCTCTTTCAAAAATGCCACACACCAATAAGTGCAAACTTATTTAACCGCCAACCGGCAATGGCTTTTGCCTAAGCCTTAGGCGTTTCTCTGGCCACTATGCGCCAGAGCATCGGTCCGCAACTGCTGGGTGCGTGGAATACCGGTGTTATAATCCTCAGCTAGTGCGCATCATGCTCGATACACGCGCGCGAAACTAATCGAGCAAACTCTCTCGCCTCGTGCTTGAGTAAGCCTGTATAAATTTTTATTGAGAAGAACTTTCGGACGGCGGTTCGATTCCGCCCACTTCCACAAATAAAAAAACAGCCTCGCAAACGCGAGGCTGTTTTTTTATCCCTTCTTTTTGAACTTTACCGAGAATACCGGCTCGTATTGATTTGCGTGCTCGTCGGTGATATCTATCTGCTCCCCCTTCATGATGTGAGTAAGCGCAATGTCGCTTAGCATTTCCTGGTCGCTCTTGAGATTATTTTTCATACTCTCGAGCTTTGCGAACTCTGATGCTGAATCGCGCTTTATCTT
>CALRCC010000004.1 GCA_943354465.1 Candidatus Ryanbacteria bacterium | reverse complement strand
CCGATATTAGAGGCGCCTGGCTTTGAGGCGGATGA
This sequence comes from Candidatus Ryanbacteria bacterium, assembly GCA_943354465.1. Taxonomy (GTDB): domain Bacteria; phylum Patescibacteriota; class Minisyncoccia; order Ryanbacterales; family GWA2-47-10b; genus SICQ01. The sequence continues at coordinate 23,388 of CALRCC010000004.1, read as the reverse complement.
TATTTTGGGCACGCTTGTTGAAAAGTTTAAAAAAGAAAAAGACTTGACGATAATCATCGCATCAGGCGATATGGACACGATGCAATTGATCGATGGCAAGCGTGTTATGGTGTACACGCTTCGCAAAGGTATTGATGACACTATTTTATATGACGAAGATAGAGTGCTTGAGCGTTTTGGATTTGGCCCAAAACTCATAGCTGATTATAAGGGTCTCAAGGGAGACCCGTCAGATAATATTATTGGCATCAAGGGCATAGGCGAGAAGAGTGCGACAGATCTGATAAAACATTATGGAGGGCTCGAAGAAATGTATGCAAAGCTAAAGCAGGAAAAGAAATCCCCAGCATTTCTCAAGGATCGCATCAAAAAGTTGTTAATCGAAAATGAAGAAGAAGCATTCTTTTCTAAAGAGCTCGCCACCATACGAAGAGACGCTCCTGTAGACGCTGATTTGGATAGCATGGCGTTTACGAGAATCCCGACAGAAGAAGTATCAAAGATTTTTAGAAAGTTTCATTTCCCAAGTCTTATATCTCGTCTTACAGATGCTGGCGCTATTTCAAAAAAAGAAGAGATAAAGACGGCGGTAGCGCACGAAGAATTAACCGACGATGCGACTGCGGGCGACAGTGCCACGCTTTTTTTTGGTGATGACGGGCTGGTCCTGGGGATAGACGGGCGTGAATATAGTGCGCCACAATCTTTGACAGCAACTGTTATTAGGATTTTGAATGTATCAAAAGAAGTAATCGTGCATGATGCGCACGCGCTCATGACTTTTTTGGGGTCGGCATTCCCAGTAACATTTGATACAAAGCTTGGCGCGTGGATATTGAATCCTGACGAGCGCGGGTTATCTTTGGGTGATTTGCTTGAAGGTAAGGGCGCGTCTTTGCATGAAGTTAATGAGTTGGCCGAAGTTATTAAAAAAAAGATAGAGAAAGAAAGTTTGTCTCGTATTTATTTTGATTTTGAATTGCCACTCGTCTCCATTTTATTTGAGATGGAGGAGGCAGGTATTATGCTTGATACAGAGGTGCTCGCAAAATTATCAAAAGAAGCAGCGCGCGAAGAGCATTCTTTAGAGGCCGATATATGGAAGTCGGCAGGCGAGGAGTTTGATATAAGCTCGCCAAAACAGCTCTCGCACATTTTGTTTGAAAAGCTAGGGTTGTCAACTAAGGGTATACGCAAGACATCTACAAAAGCGGTATCTACGCAGTTTTCGGAGTTAGTAAAATTACGTGAGATGCATCCTATTATAGATATGATGATAAAGTATCGCGAGATATCAAAGCTTCTCTCTACTTATATTAACGCGCTTCCAAAGCTTGTGGCGTCTGACGGTCGCGTTCACACGACTTTTAATGAGACCGGTGCCGCCACAGGACGTCTTTCATCTTCAAATCCAAATTTACAAAATATTCCAATAAAGTCAGAGCTCGGGCGAAGTATCCGACGCGCGTTTATATCACCCAAAGGATATGAGCTTTTTTCTTTTGATTATTCGCAATTGGAACTGCGTATAGCTGCAGAACTCTCGCACGATGCAAAGCTTATGTTTGCGTTTCAGTCTGGTGAAGATATTCATATACGCACTGCGTCAGAAATTTTTCATGTGAGCGCCGACGCGGTTACAGAAAAGATGCGCAGGCGAGCCAAGACAGTTAATTTCGGCATCCTGTATGGTATGGGCGCACGAGCGCTTGCAGAGACTGGACACATGACTGTTGTTGAGGCCGAATTGGCACTTGATAATTATTTAAAAGAATTTCCTGGCATTGAAGAATACCGCGTGCATACTGTGAGCGAGGGGAGAGAGCTTGGATATGTAAAAACATTTTTTGGGAGAAAGCGCTATTTGCCAAATCTTCGATCTTCATTTGAATATATACGCAAAGAATCAGAACGCATGGCTATAAATGCTCCAATCCAAGGCACCGCGGCTGATATCGTAAAGCGGGCAATGATTGATATAACTCGCGAGATGTATCTTTCGCGCGACAATAATGACATGAGAATGTTGTCGCAGGTGCACGATGAGCTTATCTTTGAAATTAAAAAAGAAAAGGCCACAAAAATCGTGCCACAGATCAAGGTGATAATGGAGCGAGTGCCAGAATTTACAGTTCCTATTGTGGTAGAGGCAAAATTTGGCAAGAATTGGCAGGAGATGAGCCCAGTAATATTTTAGATGATATACTAGTAGGATGAATCCTAAGATGCGACATTCGTTGTTTTTTAGATTTTTCTTTACCTTGTTAGCACTTGGTATTTTCCCTATGGCAGTAGCATCTTTGCTATTTGCCATGACTTATCAGTCGCGTATCCGCGCTGTATTTGAGTCTGATGATGCTATCGCGTTTATAGAAACTGTCAGTATACAGTTCATACTTATATTCCTTTTTGTTTTTATCATCGCTACATTCGCGGCTATTATGATCACTCGCCATATCGCGCGCCCGCTTTCTGTTCTTACCGAAGCAGTCAGGCGCATAGGAGCTGGCAACTCTAAGGTGCACATAGGCGTTTCTAGGAAAGACGAGATTGGAGTGCTCGGTAATTTTTTTAATGAAATGGCAGAGCGCATTCAGGAGGCAAAAGATCGTCAAGAAGAGATTTCAAAGCTCAAGTCAGAATTTATCTCTATAGCAGCTCATCAGCTTCGTACTCCGCTATCAATTCAAAAATGGGTTTATCAAGGGATCGTTGATGGAGATTTTGGTAGAATAACAAAATCACAGCGCGAGGCCGTAGAGAAAGGATCTATCGCCAATGAGTCTATGATACGACTTGTGCATAATTTGTTGGATGCTGCGCGTATAGAAGAGGGTAAATTTGGGTTTAAGTTTGAAGAGGCAGATATATCTGTGTTTATAAAAAAGATTATTGATGAAAAGACGGTCTTAGCAAAAGCAAAAAATATTACACTTGTGTTCGGTGATGCTGTGGGCGGTGAGGCCATATTAAATATTGATCCAGATCGTTTATTCATTGCCGTAGGTAATATCATTGAAAATGCAATTCGCTATACAGCATCAGGAGGCACGGTGTCAGTACGGCTTGATGTAAATGATGAGTTAGTCAGCATCAAGGTTAGCGACACTGGTATAGGCATCACTAAAGATGACCAGTCGCGTATGTTTACGCGCTTTTATCGTGGCTCAAATGTCATGCATGTGGAGACAGAGGGAACCGGTCTTGGGCTTTTTATTTCAAAAAATATTATTACAGCTCACGGTGGCGAAATATCTTTTCATTCAGAAGAGGGCAAGGGCACTACATTTATTATTAAGCTACCACTCAAATCGTCACTTAAAAGCCCAACCAATCCTCCAGCAGAGCCCTTTGTAGCGGCACTATAGCCGTGCTAGTCTAGCTGTATGATATCGTCTGGATCATCGGTGCCTATAGCTTCAATGCTAAAGCGAAACGAGATAAAAATTCTCATTGTTGAGGATGACAAATTTTTGAGAGGTCTTTTGGTAGAGAAAATCAAGCACGAAGGATTTTCTGTCATTGAGACAACGAATGCTGATGAATTATTTTCTGCCGTATCGAAAGAAAGGCCTCATATTATTTTGTTAGATTTGATATTGCCAGGAAAGGGTGGATTTGAGATTTTGTCAGAGCTTAAGGCAAATCATGAATATGCGTCAATCCCAGTTATAATTATTTCAAATTTAGGATCGCGAGATGACGTTGATCAGGCGATGAAATTGGGTGCTGTAGAGTTTATGATTAAGGCGCACCACACTCCACTTGAGATCGTAGAAGCGGTCAAAAAAGTACTCGGTACACACTATGTAGGGAAATGATTTATCTCTTGCACGGCTCTAATACGATTTTATCGCGTGAGATGCTGGATCGTTTTATCTCGCGATTTATGCGCGAGGCAGGGCATGGTTGGGAGATCGTTGATTGTGCGGATGGCGGTTTTGATGAATATATCGTGCGTGTAGGGTCGCCATCACTTTTTGGGCCCAAAGATTTTTATATAATCAAACGCGCTAGTATGATTGATGTTGATGCGCGAAATGCGTTAAAAGCTCATCTTGTACGCTGGTCATCTGATGACTCTGTTATAGTGTTTTGGGAAGAATGCACGCCAGTTAAAAATAAGGTTTTTAGTGATATAGAAAAATATGCGAATAAAAAAGAAGAGTTCACCAATTTTACTCGTCAAAAATTTTCTGCGTATATTGACGCTCATGCAAAAAAAATAGGTGTTAGTGTGGACGCTTCAGCAAAAGAGTCTCTTTGGCTTTCATATATAAATACACCGGATCGTTTTCTCGGTGAGCTGGAGTCGGTTTTATTGGGAGGTGCCGTCACGCAAAGCGTTGTGTCAGCGCCAAGTAACAATGATTTATTTTTACTCGGCGACTTGTGGGGTTCGGGGGATGGCACGCGCGCGGCTCTCTTATTTGAACGATGTATGCGCGCAGGTTTCAAGCCGGATGATGTATTGCGAACATTTATGTGGCATATCAAAAATTTGGCGCGCGTAGCATCTGGTAATACTGCTAGTATAAAACCGTTTGTGTTAGGGAAGGCGAGAACACAGATGCGTAATTTCTCGCGTGGGCAGATTGAAGAGGCGTACCTCAAGCTTCTCGAGATGAGCGATATGAGAAAAAAAGAAACCTTAGAGACAAGGTTCCTTTATTTTCTACTTACGCCAATTTGCTAGCCGAGTTTTTTTATTTGAGCTGATAGACGAGATTTCCTGCGAGCTGAGTTGTTTTTCTTTATAAGCCCGGACTTGGATGTCTTATCTAGCGCCTTTTGTACGGCTGGGAAAAGCTTTATGGCTTCCTCCTTATTTTTAGCGAGAACGGCCTTTTCAAACTGTTTTAGGACATCGCGCAAAGAACGCTTGCGGCGCACATTAAGTACGCGCCTTCGTTCTGATTGGCGCAGAGCCTTTGCTGCTGAGGTAGTATTTGGCATAAGCTCTAGAATAATATCTTTTTTGACTTCAGTCAATATCTGCGTTACAGGCCTTTTAAAATATCTCGCAATTGTGAGGCGCGCTCAAAATTGAGGTTTGCGGCCTGGGCGAGCATTTCCGTCTCAACTTCTTTTTTAAGTTCGGTGACGGATCGCTTGTTTTCGCCGAAAAGAGCTAATATGTCATCTTTTGCTATTTTTTTCTTGCCAATAAAAAGAGGTTTACGAATTTCTTTGACGAGTGCGGTGGGTGTTATGCCATGCGCCTTATTGTATGCCACTTGATACGCACGGCGACGCGATGTCTCCGCAATAGCTATTTTCATCGAATCAGTAATCTTGTCTGCATACAGTATTACATGCCCTTGTGGGTGGCGTGACGCGCGACCCATGGTCTGGATAAATGATGTTACGTTGCGTAAAAAACCTTCTTTATCAGAGTCAAGAATACAAATAAGTGATACTTCTGGTAGATCAAGTCCTTCGCGCAGAAGATTTATACCAACGACCGCATCAACGTCACCACGACGCAACTGCTGTAAAATTTCATAGCGCTCAATCGTTTTTATCTCCGAATGAAGCCACGCGATTTTAAGACCGCGCTCGCCTAAATATTCAGCTATATCTTCAGCCATTTTTTTTGTAATAGCCACCACAAGTGAGCGCTCTTTTCTTTTTGTTCGTATTATTATTTCTTTTTCAGAGTCGGTTATTTGTTTGCCAGCAGGACGTATCTCTACAGTGGGATCAAGAAGGCCAGTTGGGCGCACAAGCTGTTCGGTTATGTCGCCGTGTGCGAGCTCATATGCGCTTGGCGTGGCAGATACGAAAATGGTTTGTTCTATTTTTTTATTGAATTCATCAAATGTAAGCGGGCGATTGTCGAGCGCGGACGGGAGGCGAAAGCCAAAATCAACAAGCGTTGTTTTGCGCGCACGATCTCCAGCCTGCATACCTCTTATTTGAGGCAGAGTCATGTGAGACTCATCAACAAATGTGATAAATCCTTTTGGCATATAGTCAATCATTGTTGTCGGTGGCTCGCCTGGTGCGCGTCCTGACAGATGCCGTGAATAGTTTTCAATGCCTAGCGTATATCCTGTCTCGCGAAGCATCTGTAGATCATAGCGGACACGGCGTCGAAGACGCTCTGCCTCCAACTCTTTGCCACCTTCTTCAAGCTCTCGCGTTCGCATTGCAAGCTCTTTCTCTATGGCAGATATCGCGCGCTTGATATCATCTTCACGCGTCATAAAGTGCTTCGCTGGGAATACACGAATCTCTGATTGGGATAGGAGCTGTGAATCAAAAGCCACAGGGCCTTCCAACACATCTTCTACCTCATCACCAAAAAAATTGATGCGTATCACACGATCTCCAGATGGTAGCGCGACGATAACCGAGTCGCCTTTGCGTGACCACGTGCCTGGTTTGCGCTCGATGTCGTTGCGTATATATTGAAGTTCGGCAAGTTTATTTGAAAGTGCCTTTAGACTAATATGCTCACCACGGCGCACAATAAATGAAAAATCCAGGTAAGCTTCAGGCGCACCAATGCCGTAGATGGCCGATACAGAGGCCACGATAATTAAATCTTTACGAGTGAGTGCGGCCTTGGTTGTCGCGTGCCGAAGCTCATCTATGAACTGGTTTATCTTTGCGTCTTTCTCTATATATGTATCAGTGTTTGGTATATATGCCTCTGGTTGGTAATAGTCGTAGTAACTTACAAAATAATGCACCGCATTATCAGGAAAAAATTCTTTAAATTCTTCATATAATTGTGCCGCCAAAGTTTTGTTATGACTTAAAATAAGTGCCGGCCTTCCTGTATTGGCTATAATATTTGCCATTGTGAACGTCTTGCCAGATCCCGTTACGCCCAAAAGTGTTTGATATTTTTTATTATTAGCCAGCCCTAGCGAAAGAGCCTCAATCGCGTGAGGTTGGTCTCCAGACGGTTTGAATTGTGATACTAGGCGAAATGACATAGGATAAAAACACGATTATGATAGCACATCTTTCAGGCATCCTTGCGTTTCGTGGTACCAAGCACCTCATCATCAATGTAGGCGGGGTTGGATATAAAGTATCCGTATCACTTGAGACATCAAAAACTTTACCAAAAAAAGGTGAGGCCGTAGAGCTATTTACCCATCTTGCCGTACGCGAAACATCTCTAGATTTATTCGGATTCGCCACAATGTCAGAACTTGAAATGTTTGAGATGTTGATTGGTATATCAGGCATTGGCCCACGCTCTGCTTTGGGTATCCTTTCCGTAGCACCGCTTGATTCTTTAAAGCGCGCTATAGCGTCTGGTGAAATTGTTTACCTTACAAAAATATCAGGTATTGGCAGAAAAACGGCAGAAAAAATAATGCTCGAGCTTAAAGATAAATTGGGCGGAATAGATGGCGTTATAATCTCGTCCGAAGAATCAGACGCGCTTGATGCACTTATATCTCTTGGTTACAACGCGCGTGAAGCACGCGATGCATTGCACAAGTTGCCACGTGATTTAGAAAGCATTGACCAAAAGATAAAAGAAGCCCTCAAGATATTAGGCGGGGGGAGATCATGAGGCGACTTATTCCTAGTCCGCTGATACTTGCATATCACTGGTGCATCGCACTCTTTGGGGCTCTCTGGTACTGGTTTCCATCGCATAGTATCACCGTCATCGGAGTCACTGGGACTAACGGTAAATCTACTACTGTTGAAATTTTACATAATATATTTGAAGAGGCTGGGCATAAGGTTGCGTCAGCGTCGTCTCTTAGATTCCGTATAGATGGCACAGAGATAGTGAATGATCGCAAGATGACAATGCCAGGGCGATTTTTCATGCAGAGATTTTTATATAATGCAAAGTTAAAAGGGTGCGACATAGCGATTCTTGAGGTGACGAGTGAAGGCGCACGGCAGTTTCGCCACGCGTATATCGCTTTTGATACGGTCGCGATTACCAATCTCACGCCCGAGCATATAGAATCGCACGGTGGATTTGAACAGTATCGCGAAGCAAAACTCAAGATTTTTCGCGCTCTTAACAGCTCATGGAAAAAGAAAAAACATATAGTCGTTAATGCGATGATGGCAGACGCCAAGATGTTCATTGAGTCGGCTTCGCACGCCGAAGTGTGGGAGTATGCGCGCGATAAAGCATCGTTGATCGATTCAGCGCGCATGGTTTTTCCGTCAGATACCTTATTTGAGGGCAGGATCTCTTTTGAATTTGGTGGCACTCGTTTTGAGTCAGCGCTTGAAGGAGAGTTTAATCTGGAAAATATTTTATGTGCTATAGCTGTCGCCATTGCTCATCATGTGCCACTAGAATCTATCAGTCGTGGTATAGGCAAGGTGTTAGGAGTGCCTGGTCGCCTTGAATATATTTTGCGCGAGCCATTTGCCGTGGTTGTAGATTATGCGCATACGCCAGACGCGCTTGAAAAGGTTTATGAGACACTAAAGCCACACGCCAAACGTCTTATATGTGTATTGGGCGCGGCAGGCGGAGGTCGCGATAAATGGAAGCGCCCCGAGTTTGGCCGTATAGCAGATCAGTTTTGTGATGAAATAATCTTGACGGATGAAGATCCGTATGATGAAGATCCAAAAATGATTATAGATGATATAGTGCGTGGTGTTACATTGCACAAACCAACAGTAGAGCTTGATCGCAAAAATGCTATTGAGTTAGCTATCAGAAAAGCACTAGATGGCGATACAGTAGTCATAACTGGTAAGGGCGCGGAACCTTTGATGGCGCTTTCTGGTGGCAAAAAGATAGTGTGGGACGATCGAGCTATCGCGCGTAGCAAAATACATCACAAAGCGTTAGAATGACGATAAGACTTATTATCATTATTTTTAAATATTTTTATGGAAAATGAAGAAAAGAGCATGAGGCTGTTGATTGCACCAAGTATGCAAGGAGGCATGTGGTGGATTATGATGGCAGTTTTTATTTCTCTCGCATTATTCTTAGTAGTATCCGCAAAGAATTCGTTTTATTATGCTGATTATCCGTCGCGCACTATTTCTGTATCAGCAGAAGAAAAGCGGGTAGTAAGACCTGATATCGGTCTTATCTCTTTTACGATTCGTGAAGAGAACGCTTCACTCGAGGTGGCGCGTAACGCTGAGGCAAAAAAATCAGAGGCACTCATCGCGTTTCTCAAGAAGAGTGGTATCGAAGATCGTGACATTAAGACGACCTCATATACTATTTATCCCTCCGAAGAGTATGATTATAGTCCGTGCGAGAGTACTGATGGCTCAAGCGTTATCTGCCCTCCACGCAAAGGTATTAAAAAGTTTGTGATTGAGGAGGCGGTTGCCATCAAAGTCCGCAAGCTTGATGATATTGGCAAGATCACTACTGGTGCCACCCAGGCAGGTGTAAACCAGATTGGCCAGCTGCGATTTACGGTTGACGATGAGGTGGTAGAAAAATTGAAGGCGGAGGCACGCGAATCTGCTATCACAAAAGCCCGTGCAGAGGCAAAGACGCTTGCCGGCAATCTTGGAGTGCGTCTCGGTAAACTTGCCGGTTTTTCTGAGAATGGTGGTATGCCCGTCTATTATGGCCGCGCCATGGGTATGGGCGGCGATATGATGGAGAAGAGCATGGTGGCGCCCGCACCAAGTATTCAGCCGGGTGAAAATGAAATCATAGCGTCAGTCAATCTTATTTACGAGATTAAATAAATTTGGCTCAAGAGATCGTCATAGTACTGCACAACATACGGAGCCTACACAATGTAGGCTCCGTATTGCGTACTGCTGACGGTGCTGGCGTTTCAAAAGTATATATGACAGGTTACACTCCAAGCCCAACTGATGAGATGGGCATCGTGCGCAAAGAGATTGCAAAAACGGCGCTTGGTGCAGAAAACTCAGTAGCATGGGAGCATGTAGTAGATATCTCGCGTCTCATCGCTAAACTCAAAAAAGAAGGTTTTTATATAGTGGCGCTTGAGCAGAGCGAGGGCGCTATTGATTATCGTAAGTTTGGCGCGCGATTTCCATTGGCATTGATAGCTGGCAATGAGGTAAGAGGGTTGTCTGGAGCACTTTTAGAAAAAACAGATGCAAGTATTGTAATACCAATGCGTGGCAAAAAAGAATCATTAAATGTATCAGTCGCTATCGGTATAGCGGCGTACAAGATTACTGATACGAAATAGATTTTACTACTGACCCCTGTGCGTCTTTGAGTATCACCGAGTCGCGCACATCAGACCAGATATGTTCAGGGCGATTGAGGTATACCCAGTATTCATCGCCATAAAAATCAGAATCGTTCTTGTGAAGTTTTACACATGCGTCGTAGCTTGCGTTGCGTTGGATAAACTCACGGCATGTATTATCAAGGAAAAGAGGAATATCTGTAGGTATTCGGCACGCCGATAGAGTTTTCACATATTTGTAGCATGAGTCACTCAATCCATCTTGTCCTGGTTCGCGAGATGGCGATGGGCATGAGCCAGATATATTTGGTACAAATTTTTTATATTGTGAAAAATAAGTGGCGCATTTATTGAGGCGAAAGTTCTCGCCAATAGGGCTTCGCCCCGTTATTGCATGAATGCGAATAGGCCCTCGTAGTACAAGACGATCTTGGTTGTATGTAGGCAAAACTCCAGGCAGATTTGATATTCCGCCAAGCTTGTATGATTCGCCTTTATTATCTCCAATGGTCCAATCAGTTATATCTACGGGTGGCGCATCTTTTGATGTAGAATAGGTTATATCTACATATTCTTCGTTTATATTGCGTGATTTTGCACTACGCATTGATAATGAAAATGAGCGAGCGAGAATATCTTGGTGTGCCACAGGAGGTGGAGGGTTTATCACGCGATCAGCGCGTGTAGAACGTATTGTGGATTGCTGTATGCGGATGACGCCAAACTCCGCTTTGTCGTTTGGAGTTGTAATGACAGTTCTCTGTATCCCACCGCCAAGCGTAGTAAAGCTGGCGACAGCGACAAATCCTACTATGATAATGGCCAATAACAGTAAATCTTGATTCATATTAATAGTATATCAGCGTTTTGACGGCATAACATCAGGCATGATAAAAATAGATAAAGATATATGGAAACAATAGTATTAGATATTGAAACAGAAAAGGAATTTAAGGAGGTAGGAGGAAAGCAAAACATGCACATGCTCGGTGTTACTGTGGTCGGCACATATTTTTACAGCACAAAGCGCGCGTATGCTTATGAAAAGCATGAGCTTACAGAACTAGAGCCATTGCTCAAAGATTCAGGACTTTTGATAGGATTTAATATCAATCATTTTGATTTGCCTGTGTTACAACCACATGTCAGCATTGACCTTAGCAAATTACACGTACTTGATTTAATGGAAGATATTGAACGGTCTGCCGGCTTTCGTCTCTCGCTAGATAATCTTACGCGGGCAACGCTTGGCGCCGGCAAGACTGGCTATGGGCTCGATGCTGTATATTGGTGGCGCGACGGGCTCAAAGATAAGGTAAAAGAATATTGCTTAAAAGATGTGACTTTGACGCGAGATCTTTACGAATTTGGCAGAGATCGCGGGTTTGTTTTGGGCGATACTCGCGATCGCGGTCGTATACGCATACCTGTGAGGTGGTCTGACATTAAGCCACGAGAGAGAGAGGCGTATATCCAAGAAAGTCTTATATGATAATACTAGAAATAAAATAGGGGATCTAATCTAGATCCCCGTGTTTAGCATTCATTTTGTTTTCGTTTGAAGAATAGCGCTGTATAAATATCTTTTATTTCATTCTCTAGCTTTTTTATTTTATCACCCAGGCATCCTGTGTGATAGCGGTAGTTGTTGTGTATATATCTCGGCTGTTCGGCGTCTATCGCTTCTTCGCAGTATTCGCACTTCTCCATTTTATCCTCTCTAGAATATAGATTACCTCCTTTGCGATCTGTTTGGCTGACATGCGCGTTCTGATAGCATGAGTCGTTTTTCTAACTTGCTTTTCAGTAAGTTTTGGATAGCGCGCATGCAGATATTCATGGATGAACGTGTCATAAATATTTATTAGCGGATCAATCGTGATTTGTTTTTTGTTATAATCACAAATCCCAAGACATTTCCCGCGGATAAAATCAAACTCTATTTTATAACCACGCTTTTTTAGAAACGCTAATCTGTTCACGCGGTCTCCGCTTTGGTACTGGCTTGAGGTGTGGACAATTTACGCAACACGATTCAATCTTCTTTCTGTTTTGTGTACGCCGTTTCCACTGAATTGCACAAGAATACCAGTATTTATAAAAATTCAATTTGCCCCCATTCGGTTAGAGAAATTAATTGTCAAAATACTATATTAGTACATATTCATTATATCATCTTTATATGCGCATTGTGGGCAAATAAACTGGGGACTTGACGAAATATCATTAGTTTGATACTATATTTACAGGAAATTGTTCTTTTAGCTAAGGAGGATAGCAAATGCACTATGAGGTGGTATCGTTTGTCATTGCCTGTTCATTCGCGACCATATTTCTTTTCATCTTTCTGCTGCATAAAGCTCGTCTAAATAAAGATAGAGCTCGCATAAGTGAGGACGCGACGCGTGTCGCTGCGGTAGAAAAATTCGAAGAAATTTTTGGTATTTTGCCACACAGTTTAGATAGGGGGAGTGTGCATGTTGCCATTAGGCGACATCTCGATGGGCTTGCGCAACAGATGTTTCGCGATGTCTCATATTACGAGAAATATCACAAAGACCGTGTTGAGGCGATTACGATCGCCGGCGTATTCGGATATAAGATTTTGACGACATATGAGGCTCGTGAGCGAATACGTGCCAAAAGGAAGGAAAGCGCAAGGCTTGCGTCCGGTCGAGTCATGTAATGGCTTAGCAATAGACATAATGCCCCATCCATGACTGTTTATATGACAGTCATGGATGGGGTTTCTTTTTTTGTAAAAATAGATAGAATAAATGAACTTGCGCGGTTAGTCCCGACGCGAGGTCGGGACTCATATCAAGAAATATGCGCGGTTAGCTCAGTGGTAGAGCAGTGCTTTTACACAGCAAAGGTCGGGGGTTCGAACCCCTCACCGCGCACAAAATAAAAAGAACGGGCTTAGTATGCCCGTTCTTTTTATTTTGTAGTGCACATGAAGAGGGGTTCGAACGGATTTATGCGCCACTGGTTCAAGCACAAATCCGCGGGCGAGCCGTGGGGGCGAGCGAATCCCTCACGAAAGCGATTGAAATCTAGCCCGTATTTGCTATTATCTCTCTACATACGCCGTGGTAGCCCCGACGCACTATTAAAATATAATAATGAAGTCGGGATCCCGACCTCGCGTCGGGACTCAGTGGGGAATATTAGAAATATATGCCGTGGTAGCTCAGTGGTAGAGCAGACGCCTGAAGAGCGTCGTGTCGGGTGTTCGATTCACCCCCGCGGCACAATGTCGAAACGCCAGAAACAAAAAATCCCCGCAAGGGGATTTTTTGTTTACTCAAATATTTATTATTCGTTTTTTACTTTTAGCCGTTCGCTACGATTCTTATCCATCTTTGGTAGCTTTATCGTGAGAAGTCCATTTTTAAGTGATGCCTCCGCCCCGTCAACATCAACTTCGCAGGGAAGGAGTATTGAGCGAGAGAAGCTACCCCAATATAGCTCTTGATAATAATAATCATCATGTGCTATTTCACGAGCTTGTTCACGCTTACCACGCACTGTGATCATCTCGCGCGTGATTTGTACATCTAAATCATCTGGTCGCACGCCAGCGACCGTTGACTGCACGATTAACTCATCATCTTTTTGATATACATCAACAGTGAGCTGACCTTCTTCATCTGGCGCCATCCAATCTTCGTCTTTTTTGACTGGTTCCGATTTTGCCTTAAGCTTTGTATGCGTCACTGCTAAATGAGCGCGAGGTGGCTGTGACCCTACCTCGGTTTCTTCTTCGTCAAAATAATCTTCTTGACGTACTGGCGCTGATACCGATCCGGTAAGGCGCTCAAAAAATGATCTTCTATCTTTTGGCATAATATTTTTTAATTGTATGCTTAATCTGCTCAAACGAGAAGAGGATAAAAATACCAGCAATACCAAGTAAGAGCAGAGCGGGTTCGATTTTGTACCCTCCTGACTTAAGTATAAAAACATTAAAGAGAGAATGCAACACTGTCGCGGATAAAAATCCTAAAAGTACGTCAAACCCTTTGTGGAGCCACCCAGAAAGGAATGATTTCGCTATAAAATAGCCGAAAATGCCAGATGAAAGCGCGTGTAGGAGCGTTGGCCCAAGAAATCGGAGATTCGCTATAGTAAATCCGTGTAAAAGCGCATTTTGAAATGGATTCCATAGATAAAACACGTTTTCCACAGCCGCGAATCCAAGAGCGGCAGTCATAAGATAGATCATCGCGTCCGCAGGCTCGTCGTATTCTTTGCGCCAAAATATAAGCGCCAGTACGGCAAAATATTTCACAAACTCTTCTATGGCGGCAAACCCTACAAGCATTACAATGCTTGTCATGCCTGTAATATTGGCGGGCACGCCATTTGTGCAGTCTATATTATCAAATTGAATATATTTGAGCACAGCTGAAAGCCACGCACACTGTGTGACGAGCGCAATCGGTATCGCAAGCATGCCTCCTACAAACGCTAGTAGTATAAGATGCCGAGGTTCTGGAGCCTCATCTTCTTTGAGCCAAAACCATAGCCAGACGAATGCAACAAAAAATCCAGTTGCAAATGCCCACGCAAGTGGTTCAAAATTCAAACTGCCATTCATTTTTTTATTATAACCTTTCTGCGATCAAAAGGCGCTTTTCTGCTAGCGGAAGAAGTCCCCAGATATATTCAGTGATGAATGGGATAAACGGATGGAGCGTGCGAAGAGACGAGGCTAAGACAAAAAATAGAACTTTGCGAGTTTCGCTCGAAGGTTTTTTCTTGGCCTCTTCCAAATATACGGCGCAAAAATCATTCCAATAAAAATCGTATGCTGTATGGAGACCTTGCCCAAATTCGTAAGACGCGATTGAGTCGGCTACGGCTTTTTCCATCTGGTCATATTGGGCTAGTATTTTTTTAGACGCCATACCTTTTGGTTTTGGCCGTTTTATATCACGAGGCTCGGTACCAATTTGCGTTATAATAAAACGCGATGAGTTCCATAGTTTATTTAGAAATTTCTTGCCTGCGCGTAGAGGGTCTTCCGACCAATGAATATCTTGAGTGCCCATGGCTTGCCATACCAAGCCAAAACGCATCGCATCAATACCATAAGTTTCGATTAGCTTCATAGGGTCTACTACATTGCCTTTTGATTTTGACATTTTACGCCCGCTTTTATCCAAGATTGTCGGGTGTGTGTATATAGTTTTGAATGGAGCCTCGCCCATAAATTCAAGACCAGAGAATAGCATACGAAAAATCCAGAGATAAAAAATTTCTCTAGCAGATGATATAACCGCAGTAGGGTAGTAGGTTTTTAGGTCGTCAGTTATATCAGGCCAGTGTAGAGTGGCAAATGGCCAAAGCGCAGAGGAAAACCACGTATCAAGGACGTCATCAGTTTGACGCCATGGCTTTTTACATCGACGACATAGATCTGATGGAGCTGTAAGCCCAATACGCCATTCTTCGTTTTCTTTGCACTCGCATCTGTATGCTGGAATGCGATGCCCCCACCAAAGTTGGCGTGAGATATTCCAATCTCTAATACCATTTGCCCATTCAAGCATCATCTCGCGACGATTTGGCGGTACAAATACGACTTTATTTTTTTCAATCACTCTGCGAGCCTTGTCAGCCAGTTTATCCATCTTTAAAAACCACTGGTCAGATATAAGCGGTTCTATGATTGTTTCGCAACGCTCGCATACGCCAATTGAATGATTTATTTCTTCAATTTTCACCAAAATACCAAGCTCTTCCAAGTCTTTTACTATTGCTTCGCGCGCCTCTGCTACTTTCATGCCTGCGTAGCGTATGCCAGCTGAATCGGTCATGCGTCCGTCTGTGCCGATAATCTCGCGTATTTCAATCTCTGGATGGCGCGAGGCTATCTCAAAGTCAGTAATATCATGGGCTGGCGTGACTTTGATGATGCCAGAACCAAATGACATGTCAGCGGCATCATCGGCGACGACCATCAGAGAACATTCTTTTTTATGAGGAGATTTTCCTATTTTTATATCAGAATCAACCGATGTGATCGGCATCATTTTCCCTATATAATCTATATAGCGTGCGTCGTTTGGGTTAACTGCGAGAGCCGTGTCGCCAAGCTTTGTTTCTGGGCGAGTGGTGGCGACAATAACTTCTCCATATTGTATAAAATATAGTTTACCTTGCTCTTCTTTGTATACGATCTCTAGATCTGAAATCGTGCTTTGGCATCGTGAGCACCAATTGACCACGCGTTTGCCACGATATATATATCCGCGCTCGTAATAGTGTAAAAATGTTTGTTCTACGGCATGCTGGTATCCTTCGTCCATGGTAAAGCGCGAACGCGACCAATCGGCCGATATACCCAAGTGACGCAATTCTTGATCTATGCCAGATCCTATCTCGCGCATATATTCCCATACTCTTTCTACAAATTTTTCGCGACCTAGCGCGTGGCGGGTTACGCCTTCTTTTTTAAGCTCTTTTTCAACGGCATATTGCCCAGCTATGCCAGCGTGGTCTTTCCCAGGGAGAAGTAGTGGTTTAAATCCTTCGGCGCGCTTGCGTCGTATGATGATGTCAGATATTACGTTTTCCAGAGCATGCCCCACATGTATATGTCCTGTGATGTTTGGCGGGGCCATCATTATTGAAAATGGCTTTCGTGTAGCCGCGTCAGGCAGTGTATCAGGATTAAAAAGCCCCGAGGATTCCCAGAGGCGAAATATATCATCTTCGTGCTCTTTAGCTTCGTAGCTTTTTGGGAAGTCTTCTAGCTTCATTTATAGTTGGAGCGTAGCATGCGCCTCGAGTTTTTTCCAGTTGGCGAAATCATCTTTTACTGAGTGGAAATAAGCCGATGCCGCGATCATCGCAGCATTGTCTCCAGTCATCGCAAGAGGAGCAAGATAAAGCGCGCGACCGAGTTTTTCTTTTTTAACGGCATCTCGCATGCGCGCGCGTAGGCTAGTATTCGCCGCAACGCCGCCGCCGACAATGATTGATTTTGCTTTGTATTCGGCAGCTGCACGCATAGTTTTGAGCGCGAGCACATCTACAACAGCGTCTTCAAATGATGCCGCTATATCGTTTTTACTAAATGGAGTATTATGCGCGATCAAGTCTCTCAATTGATAAAGCACAGAAGTCTTTAGTCCAGAGAAACTAAAGTTATAGTTTTTCTGCTGGATCATGGGTCTTGGAAATGAAAAACTGTAGCGATTTCCTGTACGCGCTATACGGCTCACTTCAGGTCCACCAGGATATGGCAATTCAAGCATGCGTGCCACTTTATCAAACGCTTCTCCAGCGGCGTCATCAACGGTCTCGCCGAGCACTTGATAATCGCCCCATTTTTTGACGAGCACGATCTCCGTGTGCCCTCCTGACACCAAAAGCGCTATTAAAGGAAAGGATATCTGCGATACTCGAGCATTTAATAAAGGGGTGACAAGATGCCCTTCCATATGGTTGGCGGCTACTACTGGCAAATCCCACTCTTGCGCAAGTTTTTGAGTAAAAGTAATACCTGTCCAGAGTGCGGGCTCAAGTCCGGGCCCTACCGTGACTGCTATCGCATCAATCTCTTTTGGTGGGTTTTTAATACCAGCTTTACGAAGAGCCTGCTCAAGAATTATGGGTAAATTGCGGATATGCTCGCGCTTGGCAAGGTTTGGTACTACACCGCCATATGGCGCATGCATTTTTATTTGAGAAGAAATGATATTCGCACGCACGCGAAAGTTTGGAGATGCCAGTCCGCCAGACGCATCAACAACCGCGATGGCGGTCTCATCGCACGAGGTCTCGATACCAAGAATAGTAAAGTTTTTTTTACTCATATGTGCGTTTATTTTACCAAATCCGAACCTATTTTCAAAATAAATGATGTCGTACGCTCCACGCGGGCTTGTTTTCGGATTTTGCGCTGGATTTTTCAAAGGAATTGTGAATAAATAGCTTTATGAATCCATAAATAAAAAGCTGAAATATATGCCTAAACCTCGGCAATTTTGCTGTAGGCATGGCGACCAAATTCCCAACCACATGAATAATTTTAGATACAAACCTTTTCTTTGGAGCGCAATCTTTTTATTTGTTGCGATTGTCCTGCTATTTTCATACTTTAATTTTCCGCGCAAGGAAGTCAGATTACTCTCAACAAAGCAATCTCTAGAAAATCAAGCGCCGCGATTTGACACGCGTTTTTTGTCGTGGTCTTTAGCAACTTCATCTGCCGAGTGGCAACCAAGAGATTCGGCTGTCAGTTTTGTTTTCCAAAACAAAATGTGGACTATGGGCGGGCTGAACGGCAACAGAGAGGTTGATAGCAAGCATACTGTCCGCTATTGGGAGGCACCCCATTTTAATGATATTTGGGCAAGCGAAGACGGCGTGCATTGGCAAGTGATGAAAACCAAAGCTGAATGGCCGACCAGAAGATCAATATCAGTCGTTTTATTTCAAGATAAATTATGGATGTTTGGCGGATGGAGTCCGATAACCGGCTATACAAGGGATATTTGGCAATCAAGTGATGGTATTGCTTGGACAAAAATTGTATCGAGTGCTCCGTGGCCGGCGCGAGAGGGCCAGACAACGGAGGTGTTTCAGGGAAAAATTTGGTTGATGGGCGGAGTGAATTATGACAAGCGAGAAACAAAAAATGATGTGTGGTGGTCAGATAACGGCATTGATTGGCACGAGGCGACAACAACAATTCCATGGAGTTCGCGTTGGGACCATGCCACCGTTGTTTTTAACGGGAAAATTTTTCTTGCCGGTGGCATGAACTTGCAGAAACAGACATTTAAAGATGTCTGGTCTTCATCTGACGGACTCAATTGGGAGTTGGTAAATCCAAACCCATTGTGGCAGGAACGACAGGGGCATTCTTTAGTCGTTCTCCACGACAAATTGTGGATTATCGGGAGACTGAACGACAGCGATGGTGGAGGCGTTAATGATATTTGGTATTCCGATGACGGAACGATTTGGCAAAAAACACAAACTGATCCGTCATGGCTCGGTCGAGAGGATCACTCCGTTCTAGTTTTCAAAGACAGAATTTTTGTCTTTGGTGGCATGGATGCAAATTGGCAATGGCGAAATGATGTCTGGTTTTCATCAAATTGAAAATGGAAAAACTACCAAACAAAAAATACTCGTCGCTGGAGCCCTATGTCTCAGCGTTTTTTTCTATTGCGGTTATTGTGTCTCTATCGAGCAAACTGCCGATTTTAAGTCTTGATAGAAATAGCCAGCTTGCCCAAATTATCGCCATTGAAACTGTTCTATTAAGAAAATGACAAAAAAGCGGCTCGCTCAAAAACAATCTCGCGTATAATTCAGGATGAAGATTCTAAATAAAATCAATAAACTACACGAAACAGAATGGGCGTGCCTTCGGCACGCCCATTCCTTGGTTGGTTCTCAACAGTCTAGTTCCATTTTAGTGCGCGATGCAGGAATCGAACCTGCGGCCTTCACAATGTCAATGTGACGCTCTACCACTGAGCTAATCGCGCTTTATCGCTTTTGTGGCCCCAACGGGAATCGAACCCGTATTTACGCCTTGAAAGAGCGCTGTCCTAACCATTAGACGATGGGGCCATATGACGCGGTCATCGTATCATTTTTACAACGATGAGAAAAGTCTTTAGCCCAATCTTCCATATCATGCGTTCTACGGCTATACTAGAGAACATCATGCAAAATAACTCTATAGGGCATGTGGCCATTATCCCCGATGGCAATCGTCGGTGGGCGAAGGCGCGAGGCCTCTTCCCATGGCTTGGACACAAAGAAGGTATAACCTCATATGAAAAAGTAATTGACCGCGCGCTTGAGCTCAATATTTTTTGCCTTTCGTTTTGGGGGATGAGCGTCGACAATATCAAAAAGCGCCCAGCAGTCGAGGTAGAATTTTTACTTAAGGCTTTTTCAAAAGCCTTGTTAGATGCGCTTAAAAATCCTCGCCTCAAAGAACATGATGTGCGCATATCGATTATAGGTGAGTGGCGAACACTTTTTCCTAAAGATCTTGTCGCTACAGGTGAGCGACTTATAGAAGAGACCAAAGATCGTAAACGACATATTATGAATCTAATGCTGTGCTATGACGGAAAGATAGAGATGACGCGCGCGTTTGAGGCCGCGCTTGCATCAGGCAAGCCATTTACTTCTCCAAAAGATTATCTGTGGACACATGATCTGCCACCTGTAGATCTCGTGATTCGTACCGGAGGCGACCCGCACCTGTCCGCTGGTTTTATGATGTGGGATACGGCAGACGCTCAATTGCACTTCACTGAAAAACTTTGGCCAGACTTTACTCCAGATGACTTTGAGGGCGCTATAAAAGATTTTCAAAACCGTGAACGAAGGTTCGGCGCGTGATATACTAAACGCATGATGAGTGCCCTGGTAGTGGGGGAATATCTTTGGTGGCAGTACGAGGCTGGACTCGTACTGATGTTTGAGGCGTGGATGAATGTGCATTGGTTTTTGCTGCACTTTTTCTCTGTTCCAGAATTAATAAAGAGTCTATTTTCACCATTTCACCGCATGCGTGAGCGCAAAAAGCGCGGTTTTGATCTAGAGGATATCTTTGAGGTGCTCGCTATCAATGTTTTGATGCGCATTGTTGGCGCGTTGGTGCGGTTAGTATTTATTGGCAGTGGTCTTGTAGTACAAGCCGTAGCGTTTATTATTGGTTTCTTTGTTTTATGCACCGCACTATTGAGTCCTATAGTGATTCCGGCTTTTTTTATCGGCGGTATATGGTTAATTATTTTTTGATATGATTCCACGAAGGCATATTTTGCGAATCGAGCAAGCCATGTCCACAAAAGTGCGCGGTATATTTGTAAAGATATTTTTGCTTGTCGGTATCCTTGGTATAGGATTTTTTGCTGTATTAAGTACGCTCGATATAGATCTTCCATATATGGATATCGCTGGCGGAGCAGGACTAATAGCGCTTGGATTATTTTTCTTTTTTGGATTTCTAGAATTTTATTATCGTAGTGCGCTTACGCCAGAGATGATCATCGTAGGGTCTGGAAGTGTCGCGGTTATGCCGGAAGTATTGCGCATAAGTACGCTTATGCCTCGTCAACCAGATGGCAAATTTGCTTTTCGTGAATTGTGGCGAGCTATCGAGCACGTTAATGCGTTTAAGTTTTTATTATTTAGACTTGGTATAGCCAGCGCAGATTATAGTTTGTGGCTCAAAGCATATCCAATGTCAGATTCGTCACCAGCTACATTGGAGGCAATAGTTGGTGATTTTAAAGAATTATCATTTGCGCGAGTTCTTGTCTCGGCGATAGATATAGATAAATCATTCGCTGAATTTTTATTCGCACATGAAGTAAAGCGCGAAGATTTGGAAGGAGCGGCCAGATGGGTAGAGGCCGAGTTTTCGGCGGAGTACGCGCACACACGCTGGTGGTCACGCGAACGCTTGTCGCGCATACCTGGCATTGGTAAGGATCTCGGCTTCGGTTACACATGGACTCTCAATCAATATTCACGAGATCTTACATACTTGACGACTCGTTTTGCGCGAGAAGCTCGTAAAGATGAAATTGAGCGAGTTGAAGAAGTACTCGCGCGCAACGCGCAAGCCAATGTTTTGCTGATAGGCGAGGAGGGCTCGGGCAAGCACGCAGTTCTTGAAGGGCTTGCTGAGTGGATTCGTACGGGTCGTGCGCATCCAGCGCTTGAATCTAAACGCGTTGTATTCTTTGATAGTTCAGCTGTCGTTGCGTCAGCAAAAACAAAGGGCGCGCTTGAAGGGCTGATGATCCAAATGTTTAACGAGGCGACTTCCGCGGGCAATATTCTTTTGGTTGTGGAAAATTTCCCAATATTTATCAAATCAGCCTACGCATTGGGTGTTGATATAGTTTCAATAATTGAGCCATATATCGCTGGGTCGGCGATACAGGTTGTAGCTCTTTCTGATATGGATTTATTTCATCGCGACCTTGAGCCAAACGGCAAGATTATGAAATTGTTTGAAAAAGTAATACTCGAAGAGCCAGCGCGCGAGCGCGTGCTCGGCATGCTAGAAGACTCGCTCGGCGCTATCGAGCCTCATACTGGTAAATTTTTTATATATCCAGCTATTCTTCGTGCGTACGAGCTTGCTGATAGATTTATAACGCAAGGCGCGATGCCAGAGAAGGCGATTGATCTTTTGGAGCAGAGCGCATCATCAGTGCCATCCGATCATCTTGTGATAACGCCAGCCGATATCGATGCTGTAGTAGAAAAAAAGACACGCATACCGACTACGGCTGCACAGCCAGAAGAGCGTTCAAAGCTTTTGCATCTAGAAGAGTTACTAGGCGCGCGTGTTATAGGGCAGAGTAGTGCGATACACGCAGTAGCTGATTCGTTGCGCAGAGCGCGATCAGGTCTGCGCTCCAGCACGCGCCCTGTCGGATCGTTTTTGTTTTTGGGACCAACCGGTGTAGGCAAGACAGAGACAGCAAAAGCATTGGCAGAGACATATTTTGGTGGCGAAGACGCGATGTTTAGATTTGATATGTCTGAATATCAAGGAGGTGATGGCATCGAAAAACTTAGCGGATCGCGCGATGCGCATGACCCTGGCATTTTGACATCACGCCTACGCGAAAAGCCATTCTCACTGCTACTTTTTGATGAATTTGAAAAAGCCTCTCGTGAGGTGCACAATCTTTTTTTGCAGATACTTGATGAAGGTCTGTTTTCTGATGGATCGGGCAAGCGAGTATCCGCCCGCGAGACGATGATCATCGCGACATCAAACGCCGGCGCAAATGTTATTTGGGAATTACTCAAAGATGGCAAAGAATTCGCTGATATAGAGGGGCGAGTGATTGACGCTATTCGCGAAGAGCGTATTTTTTCACCAGAGCTTTTAAACCGTTTTGACGCCATTATCGTATACCGCCCACTCGACAAGAGCGAGCTTGCCAAAGTCGCGACGTTGCTCTTACAGGATTTAGTGAATAGACTTCAAAAACAAGAAATTGTTTTTGAACCAACGCCAGAGCTTGCATCGCGTGTAGTTGAGATTGGATATAATCCGGCTTTCGGCGCGCGCCCAATGCGCAGAGCGATTGCAGATCGTGTCGAACAGGTGATCGCCAAAAAGATCTTGGAGGGCACGCTCAAGCGTGGCGACACTTTTAGATTTAGC
Organism: Candidatus Ryanbacteria bacterium; assembly: GCA_943354465.1. GTDB lineage: Bacteria > Patescibacteriota > Minisyncoccia > Ryanbacterales > GWA2-47-10b > SICQ01. Next base: position 54 of record CALRCC010000004.1, on the reverse strand, counting down.
GGTGAGGATATCGCCACATTATAGATATATGGATTCATGTCTTTTTTGCAAAAT
>CALRCC010000003.1 GCA_943354465.1 Candidatus Ryanbacteria bacterium | reverse complement strand
TAGTGACGATGGGAGCTGGAGATATATGGCGCGTCGCAGAAGCTCTAAAGCTAGGATTACAGAAGATCGATTGAATACAGTACGCCTTCTGCAAGAATAAAAAGAAGCTCATTCTCTTTAGATATAAGAATCTGTGGTTTGGCGCCGCTAAAAATAGTAAAGCTATTGTGTTTGTCGCGTCCATCTAGCTCTATTATCTCAACGCTATTGTCGGTCGCGACTATAACTGCTTCTCTGGCAGGATAAATAGCAACGCTTCGCACGGCTCCTCCAGTCGTGATGAGCTTTGCCTCGTCTTTATCTATGTATGTAGGTAGATATTCTTCTCCATCAAGCCATTTGATCCATACACTATGATCGTCCCACCATACAATGCGAGAAGGCTCGTATGCGAATGTAGTAAGTTTTTTTGATTTTATAAAATCCAAAGCGTGCTCTGTGTATGTTGTCGTGGCTGAACTTATGGCGTTGGCTGGCGCGAGCTTAATTGTCGTCTGGTCGCTTATAGAAAATAGATCAAACGTGCGACGCGGTTTTGCGAGGATTAGTGATTTCTCGTTGTTGTCAGTAAATCGCATAGATGTATATTCTCCGCGAGTAAGCTTTTGTGGTTCTTTCTTAGATATTAGTAGGACTTCAGCGCGTGCTACTTGGGCAGGATGTACGCGCAATGCTTTCTCCCATGTGCTGTATCCTTCTTTCTCAATTCGTATGCGATATTTGCGTGGTGCGAGGCCTTGCAAAAAAAGTTCGCGCGAAAAAATAGTCGTCTCGTGTTCAAGCACGCCATCAATAAAAATACGCGCTCCAGTTGTCGGTGTCGGTACTATAGATAGGCCTCCTGCCTGCGCTAGTCGCCACGTATCTGACCCGCTATCAACGCGGTATCCAAACGAATAAAGCAGGAGAGGTATAAGGCAAATCAAAAATAGAGCCGAAGACGACCAGAAGAGTATTTTGCGTTTGTATAGAGTCATTACTATTGACTATAGGAATTCTTGCCCCATAGCGCAAGAACCACTATGATAGGACAATTATGGTAAAAGCTACTTTTCATATATTAGGGTCTTCAAAGCCGTTGTCTGGCAACATAGAAGTGTACGGGGCAAAAAATGATATTTTAAAGGGGCTCGCATCTGTATTGCTGACCAGTGGTGACATAACCTATAAAAATATACCAAAGATAGAAGATGTTGATCGTACGATTGAATTGCTCGGTTCTCTTGGCGTTTTGACGAAAGAAAAAGGCGCCCGTTCACTCGTACTCAATGCCGCGCGTATAAACGGCCATACATTGAAGCGTGATATTGCCGAACAGATCCGCGCGTCAATCGTGCTGGCGGGTCCACTACTAGCTCGTAGTGGTAAGGTGCGCTTTCCATATCCGGGTGGGTGCGTTTTAGGAAAACGACCGATCGATCTTTTTGTGCATGGATGGCGGGCTATGGGCGCGCGCATGCGAATGATCGGCGATGAATACGAGTTTTCTGCAAAGCATCTTCACGGAGCTGATATAACATTTTATAAGGTAAGCGTGACTGGCACAGAGGCAATGATGCTCACCGCAGTTCTCGCACATGGTACTACTATATTGCGCAACTCGGCACTAGAGCCAGAAATCCCGCATTTGGCAGAATTTTTAAATTCACTCGGCGCACGCATTACTGGCGCTGGCACTCCTACTATTAGTATTGAAGGCACTGGAGGCAAACTTCTCTCTGGAGCTGGCACATTTGTCACACTACCCGATCGCATTGAGGCAGGCAGTTTTGCCGCGCTTGTAGCCGCTAGAGGAGGCAAGGTAAAAATTATAAATTGCGATCCAGAACAGTTGGCGGTTCCGATAGAAATTTTGCGTGAGATCGGTGCAGTCGTTACCGTTGGAAAAGATTTTATCATTGTTGAACGAAAAGTAAAACTTAAATCTATAGATATGATAAAGACGCGTGAATATCCAGGATTCCCGACTGATCTGCAAGCTCCTTTTACTGTATTGCTCACGCAGGCGCATGGTGCCAGCCTTGTATTTGAAACAATTTTTGAGGGGCGATTGTCATATATAGACGATCTCAATCGCATGGGCGCTTATATCACGGCATGCGACCCACATCGTATTTTAGTCAGTGGTCCTACAGAGTTACATGGCAGACTTATGGAAAGTCCAGATATTCGCGCTGGTCTTGCGTTTATTATCGCTGCCGCTATTGCTAAAGGGCAGTCCATATTAGACGGCGTTTATAAGATTGATCGTGGCTATGAAGACATAGAAAAACGCTTGCGAAGCATCGGGGTTGATATAGAGCGTAAAAAATCATAATGTGATAACACACTATGGGCTTTTTTACTAAACAACTCGGCATTGATCTTGGTACGGCAAATACTCTGGTATTTATACCGCGCAAAGGTGTTGTGCTAAACGAACCATCTGTGGTCGCGATCTCTGTTCTTAACCATCGTGTTTTGGCGGTTGGAGACGAAGCAAAAGAAATGATTGGCCGTACGCCAGATAGCATCATAGCTTATAGACCACTGCGAGATGGTGTGATAGCAGATTATCGCGTGACAGAGGCGATGCTTAGATATTTCATAGGCAAAGCATTGCCAGGAATGCGTATTTTTAAACCAGAAGTTATGGTGTCAGCGCCAGCTGGCGTTACATCTACGGAACGGCGCGCTGTAGTAGAAGCCGCACTAAAGGCGGGTGCAAAAAACGCTTATGTAGTCAAAGAGCCAATCTTGGCTGCGATAGGTGCGGGAATCCCGATCCAAGAGGCGCGCGGTCACATGGTAGTAGATATTGGCGGAGGCACGACTGACGCGGCAGTAATCTCGTTGGGTGGGATCGTTTCTGCGACTTCAGCAAAAGTTGCAGGCAACAAGATTGATCAGGCAATTGCTGATTATATCAAAGAGCGATTCAATCTTGCTATCGGCGATCGCACCGCAGAAGATCTTAAAATTAGCATTGGGTCCGCCGTTCCGCTTAAAGAAGAGCTTTCAACTATTGTAAAGGGTCGCGATTATTTGACTGGTCTTCCTCGTAGCACAGAGATCAAAACAAATGAAATCGTTGAAGCTATCAAAGAGCCGATGGGCGAGATTATCAAGGCGATTAAGCTTGTGTTGCAAGATACACCGCCAGAGCTTGCCGCTGATATTACGACGACTGGCATCATGGTGACTGGCGGAGGGGCACTTTTGCGTAATATAGACGAGCTCATATATAGGGCGACTGGCGTGCCGGCGCATATCGCGGAAGAACCACTTTTGTGTGTGGCTCGTGGTACTGGTAAGGCACTTGAGCATTTGGAGACATACAAGAAAAGTATTATGACAAAGCGCTAGTATGGCGCGCGCTCACGCATATTTTTTTTACGGCAGTGACATTATGGGGCGAGACTCGGCATTGGAGCGTGCTATTTCAGATTTGGCCCCAAGATTTATTTGCAGTTTTGGAGAAGAAAAATCTATAGGCATTGATGATGTCCACGAAATCCAGCGCAAGTCGTCGCTATCTACTGGTGATGGCACTCAAGCTTTCGTAATGCGAAAAGTAGATATGATGAGTCATGAAGCGGCAGAGGCATTGTTGAAAACACTTGAAGAGCCGTCGCCAGGATCCATTTTTTTCCTTGTAGCTGATTCTATAGATATACCAGCAACATTGTTATCGCGCGTAGTCGCAAAGCCCTTTTTTACTAATGTCGTATCTGGCTCGTTGGCTGTGTTTGAACAAGACATAAGAAAGACTGGTATAGTATCGCGAGAAAGAGCCGATAGGATGCGCAGACAAGCGCGAATTGATATACTCAACAATAGTGCGCGCATAAGTGCACAATCTTTGGTAGAATTTAAAGAGATATGCCACGAATAGTTATTGTATTTTTGATCATCATCGGCGTAGCTCTGGCTGGTACTCTGGTTACATTTATCGTGCTTCGCAATCAGCAAAACGCGCCAGTACAGCGAGGGACAAAAGTAATAGCAAAAGACTCTAATCTCTTTTTTTCTAGTGATGGAGGCGAGTCATGGGCTGGAGTATCAGGGCTTGGATCCGCGATACCAAGAGTGCTGGCTTTTAAATCTGGCGCGCACAATAAATTGTATATAGGCACAGAAAGCAATGGACTTTTTATCGCGCGTGATGGCGCTGATACCGTAGAACATGTATCAGATCCAAAAGGAATCCTTGCTGATGACGCGCGTATTACAGCGTTCGCGCAAAACATAGACGGCACTCAGCTGTTTATAGGTGCTACACAAAACAGTCGCGCGCGTGTTATTCGCTTGACGGAAGATTCGGCTGAAGAGATTTTTGTGGCGGCGCTTGATCGTTTTGATATCACAGGACTCGCTGTAAACACAGGAAACGCGCGACATATTACCATCGCTGTCGCTGACGGTACAGCTTTTGAAACGCAAGACGGAGGTAAGTCTCGTTCATGGGAGCCGATCTCGCGAATCGGCAGTGGGATTGCTGGGTTTTGGGATGACGGCAAACCAGAAGGTGCATTTTGGGCTATTGATAACAAGGGGTCCTTGTTTCAATCAGGTAGTCGTGGAAGACTATGGAAAGAATTACCACGCGTAGCATTTGATGGCGTAAAGATAACAAAGATGTATAATCTTGTATTTAGCGTCATAAGACATTCTTTGCTAGCGGCCACCAGTCATGGTCTTTTGGAATCACAAGATGCTGGATTTTCATGGTCATCTTTTCGTATGCCGATACCTTCTGGCTCTTCACCAATAACGACTGTTATCACGCATCCGCATTTACCAGAAATTTTCTGGGCCGCGTCTGGTGATCAGATTTATCGCACAGATGATAGTGGTATATCTTGGAGGCAGACTCTGTTGGCGGAGAAAAAAAATATTATTATTATGGCAGTAGACTCAAATAAACCAAAACATCTTTATGCAGGAACTTCTCAATAATACAAAAAAAGAGCTTGAATCAATGTTGGCGCGCCTTGTGGCTGATATATCGGTGATTCATTCTGCGCGTGCAACGCCAGCATTGGTAGAGAATATTTTGGTATCAGTGTATGGCAATCGTATGCCATTGCGAGAGCTAGCGTCGCTCGCGGCTCCAGACGCTCGTACCATTGTCATACAGCCATGGGATCTGTCTATATTGCTAGAGATTCAAAATGCGCTGGTCACATCAAATCCGGGTTTTGGCGTCACCGTTGATGAGAAATTTGTGCGACTGACGTTGCCACAGCTTTCTGAAGAGCGTCGTCATGAAATTTTAAAAATACTCGGGCGCAAGGTAGAAGACACGCGCGTTAGTGTGCGCAGAGTGCGTGATCACGCGATGAAGTCCATCGAAGATATGGAGAGAAGCAAGCTGATCTCTGAAGATATGAAATTCCGTACCAGAGATGGCGTTCAGAAGATTGTCGATGAGTTTAATAAAAAAATTCTTGCTGCTGAAGATAAAAAGGCGCAGGAGATTAAAGGATAAATATGGGCATTTTGGAAGCAGTACTTATTTTTGCTGTTGTTATATTATTGCTTGTAGTGTCACATGAGCTTGGGCATTTTTTGACAGCAAAATGGTTTGGAGTCCGCGTCGATGAGTTTGGAGTAGGATTACCTCCAAGAATGTTCGGCATCAAGAGAGGAGAGACGCTTTATTCAATAAATTGGTTGCCGTTTGGTGGGTTTGTTCGTATTTTTGGCGAGGATGAAGACAAAGATGACCCGCGCAGTTTTTCATCACGAGGGATCTGGGTAAAGTCATTGATCGTCTCGGCAGGTGTTTTCGCAAATGTTGTCGTTGGATTTTTAATCTTGTCGTATATTTCGTGGCACGGTATACCAGGCTATGAGGTATCTGTCGAAGCGGTGACTGCAGGCACTCCTGCGGAACTTGCTGGTTTTCATATCGGCGATCGTATCGTTGGATTTGATGGCAAGAGAGAGGAGAGTGTGAACGTTTCTGATGTCCAGACATATATTAATAAAAAGTTAGGCATACAGGCAGAGTTTCTTATAATCCGTGATAACAAAGAGTTGCATGTGTTCGCCGGTCCTCGCAAGACACCTCCAGATGGCCAAGGACCGCTCGGCATACAAATCAATGATGTAAAAACAGGTATTATACGCAAGTCAATTATTCACGCGCCGATTGCTGGTGCAAAAATGACATGGAATTTTTTGACACAGATTACAGAAGGCATACTAGTATTTTTTGCTAGCATTTTTACAGGTGCAGGTATCCAAGGAGAAATGGTAGGCCCGGTCGGTATCGCTGGCGTAGCACAAGAAACATTCCGTATCGGTATACCTGAATTTTTATTTCTTATCGCACTGTTATCGTTACATCTCGCGGTTATAAATATTTTGCCTATTCCGGCGCTTGATGGTGGGCGTATTGCATTTTTTGTAGTTGAAAAAATTATACGCAGACCAATACCACAGCACGTTGCTGGTTTTGTGCATTCGTCATTTTTCTTGATACTAATCGGATTCCTCCTTTGGGTTACATGGCATGATGTAGCGCGTCTTTTATAGGTCATTTGGGTATTTTCAATTTCTAGGGTGGGTGCTACTATACTCCCATGTTGCAGTCACATTTATTTGCGAAAACCCTAAGAGAGGCGCCAAAAGACGACGTCAGTGTAAACGCTGAGTTTCTTATTAGAGGCGGATTTGTAGATAAATTGGTTGCTGGCGTTTGGACATATTTGCCACTCGGATTGCGAACGCTTGAAAATATAAACGCGATTATTCGCGAGGAAATAAATGCGATCGGTGGTGTCGAGCTTTATATGCCCGCTTTACAGCCGCGCGATCTTTGGGAGACGACTGACAGGTGGAAGGTTGAAGAAATGTATAAGCTTAAGGATAGAGGTGGACGCGATATGGGACTTGGCTGGACGCACGAGGAAGCCATCACAAAGATTGCTCTTTCTCATATAAGCTCGTACCGCGATCTTCCGCAGTACGCTTATCAGATACAAACAAAATTTAGAGACGAGCCGCGCGCGAAATCTGGTATTATCCGTGGCCGTGAATTTTTGATGAAGGACTTATACAGCTTCAACGCAACGCGCGAAGAGCTTGATGTATTTTATGAAGTTGTTAAGGGTGCGTATAATAAGATTTTTAAGCGCGTAGGACTTAAAGCGTATTGTGTCGAGGCATCAGGTGGCGCATTCACCAAAGAGTATTCTCATGAATTTCAAGTGGTGTCTGACGCAGGTGAAGATGAAATTATTTATTGCAAAGAATGTTTGTTTGCGCGCAATAAAGAGGTTATAGGAGATGTTGTGAATTGCCAGTCATGTAAAAAACCTTTGGCGACTAGCAAAAGCATAGAAGTGGGCAATATTTTTAAACTCGGCACCAAGTTTTCAGAGGCATTTGGATTATCGTTTACAGATGAAAATGGGGAGAAAAAGCCAGTAATCATGGGATCGTACGGTATAGGTCCAGGCAGACTTATGGGTACGGTGGTGGAGGTGTCGCATGATGATCACGGTATTATATGGCCAGAATCCATAGCACCTTTCCGCGTCCATGTTCTCGCCCTGTCATCTTCAGTAAATGAAGAGGCGCAAAAGGTTATCTTTGATCTTGAGCAAAACAAAGTTTCAGTTCTTTTTGATGATCGTTTTGGTAAGACTCCAGGTGAACGATTCTCTGATGCCGATTTGATAGGTATCCCATGGCGAATCGTCATCTCAGAAAAAACAGTCAAAGCAGGAAAAATTGAAGTTAAAAAGAGGGCAGAATCCGAAGCTACATTAATGGATATAGGCGCGTTTTTGAGGCTGATATGTTAGGTAAATTTTTATCTATCACGCGTAGTGATATTGGCATTGATCTTGGCACCGCAAACACACTCGTCTATGTGCACGGACGCGGCATTGTTATTGATGAGCCATCAGTTATTGCTATAAATCAGAAGACTGGTCACGTCGTTGCAGTTGGCGCGGAAGCAAAGCGTATGGTTGGCAGAACTCCAAGCCATATCGTCGCCGTGCGCCCGTTGGTTAACGGCGTTATTTCTGATTTTGAAGTTACAGAGGAGATGTTGCGTTATTTTATTAAGCGCGCAATGGGTGGTAGATCATCTAGATTTTCTCGTCCACGCGTCGTCGTAGGGATCCCGTCTGGTATCACGGAAGTTGAACGTAGAGCAGTACGCGATGCTACGCTTTCGGCAGGCGCGAAAGAAGCGCATTTAGTTGAAGAGCCAATGGCAGCGGCTATCGGCGTGCGTCTTGATGTCCAAGATCCTATCGGCAATATGATCGTAGATATCGGTGGCGGTACTACTGACATCGCAGTCGTTTCTCTTGGCGGTATAGTAGCGGCAAAGAATCTTAATGTGGCAGGTGATCGGCTTAACAGTGATATTATCCAATACGCTAGAGATGAGTTCAAGCTGTTATTGGGTGAGCGTACCGCTGAAGATCTAAAAATAGCTATAGGATCTGTTTTGGCACAACCGTCGGCACTTGAGGCGACAATGCGTGGTCGTGATTTGGTGACAGGCTTGCCTCGCGAAGTCCTTGTCACTGACGTTGATATGCGCGAAGCAATACGTGGGTCTATCGCTACGCTTATTAAATCAGTTAGAGAAACTATAGAGCTTACGCCACCGGAGCTTGTAGCAGACATAATCCATCGTGGGATTGTCTTGGTAGGTGGCGGATCACTATTAAGAGGTCTTGCTACGCTAATTGAGCGAGAGACACGCGTTCCTGTGCGAGTTGCTGAAGATCCTCTTACAGCCGTTGTACGAGGCACTGGCATTATAGTTGAAGATCTTGATTTATTGCGACCGATACTCGTTGAGACAGATTATGAGACGGCGATCAGTTAGTACGCGTATTTTTATTATCGCGGTTGTCCTTTTTTTTTCTACCATCATTCTTTTTACAAAGATTTTGGTGCCAGCAGAGCGTCTAGTGCTTGATGGGTTAGGCGGTATAATATTGGGCGTTCGCTCATTTCAAGAGATAATCTCTGGAGATATGTCTGTCACAGAAGGCAAGGCACGAGTCATAGCGCGTCGTGCAGACGAATTTCAAAATACTTTTATTATTAGCTCGGCAGTGTCAGAGGGTTCAAGCATTATCTCTGGTGATACCATGATCGGCATTGTTGTTACAAAAGGAAGTATCACATCAAAAGTAGAGGCTATCACATCACCAGGATTTATTATTCACGGCGTTTTGAGCAGGTCAGGCATCCCTATGGAATTACATGGAAAGGGAGCGATGTTGCTTGAGGCGCGCCTTCCTCGAGGCGCTGACATCGCAAAAGGCGATATGGTGGTTGAAGACCAGGTCGCGCGGTTAGGTATCGGTTCTGTAGTTGATATAGTTGATATTGCGTCAGATCCTTTTATAACAATTATTGTTCAAAGCCCAGTAAACCTTTATACTCTTTCGTTGGTTGACGTGCGAGAAGAAAATACGAATATACGATGAATACGCTAATTGATATATTGCTAGTATCTCCATTTGTAGCCTTGTTGGCTCCAGGCGCACGGAGGTTTTTTTGGATAAGCGTGGTGTTAGCTATTTTTGTGGCTGAATTTTTTTCGCCGTTTAGATTTGGCATGATGTCAGTGGCGCTTGGTAGTGGGTGGGCGCTGACGCGCAAGCTCATCACATTTTTTGATATGACATCGTTAATGAGCGTTATCGTTGCATTTTTTGCTGGTATTTTTGTTGAAGTACTCTTTGTATCTTTTATCTTTTTATTTGAACAGAGATCTGCTTATGATGCGCTATTATCACGCGGGAGCGTTTTTGCGGCGCGTCAATTTCTTGCATGTCTTTTTATTTTTACGCTTATTATGGGATTACGAGCTGCATATACAGTAGGCATCTATGCGATGGCTGAAGAAAAAAATCCGTTTGCATGACCACCTCACTCTAGATGAGGTTTTTCTTGATGCCCACGAGATTCCAGGATTTTCAAGAGAGCGTCTCGAGGGTTCAATCGAAAAACCGATAAGCAGTAGGGCTTTTCTATCTTTTGGTACAATCTTAACATTCTTTGGCCTGTTTTTAGTTGGACGCGCATTTTGGCTTCAGATTGTTCGTGGAGATGAGCTTACATTGCGTTCAGAATATAATTATATTGAGACTGCATATATAAATCCTCCACGCGGTGTTATTTATGATAGGACTGGCTCCATAATCGCTACCAATGAGGCGTATACTGATGAAAAAGGAGAGATACGATACCGCAGATCGATGCGCCATCCGTACGCGTTTAGCCATCTTGTAGGATATGTAGGCATTCCGTCACAAGTAGAGAAAGACTTGGGGCTAGATTCGCTAGGTGTTGTGGCAATTGGAAAGACAGGCCTTGAAAGCAGATATGATACAAAATTGCGCGGTGTGGCTGGCAGACGCGATCAAGAGCTTGATGCATCTGGCGAGATAATCTCGCACGGCCTTATCGTACAGCCAAAAGAGGGTGAAAATATAAAAACAACAATCAATGCCGCGCTTCAAGAGAAGTCGTGGGAAGTACTTGATCGCGTTATGCGTGAGCGCGGTTTTCGTGGAGGCGGCGGAATCATTTTCTCTGTTAAAGACGGTTCTGTCGCATCTATGGTAAGTGTGCCGAGTTATGACGCGAACGCATTCGCGCGTGGACTTAGCAAAAAAGAAGCTACAGAACTTTTTTCGAACAAGCGAACGCCTCTTTTTAATCGCACGCTTGCTGGCACGTACGCGCCAGGGTCAATAATCAAGCCGTTCGTGGCACTGGCCGCGCTTGAAGAAGGCGTCATAGATGAACATAAAAGTATATATAGCTCTGGCGTACTTGAGCTACCAAATCCATTTAATCCAAGCAAGCCGAGCAGATTCCTCGACTGGAAAGCTCATGGATATGTTGATTTGCGTAGAGCCATCGCTGTATCGTCAGATGTATATTTTTATACTATTGGCGGTGGCTTTGGCGACGTAAAAGGGCTTGGAATAGCGCGTATAAAATTATGGCTTGAAAAATTTGGATTTGACAGATCGACTGGCATCGATCTTGATGGTGAAAAAATCGGATTTATACCAGATGTTGAATCAAAGAAAACGCTTCATCCTGAAAATCCGATTTGGCGTGTCGGTGATACATATCACGCGAGTATAGGTCAGGGCGATGTTTTGGTGACCCCGCTTCAAGCGGCGCGTGCATTAAGCGCTCTCGCGACAGGCGGAACGTTGGCAGAATTTCATGTAGCAGAGTCTGCCGGAAAATCGCCAGAACAGTTTGAGAAGCTCACGTTTAATCAAAAAAATCTCAATGCTGTGCTCGACGGCATGCGTGCCGCCGCCTCCAATGGAGGTACGGCTGCGTCAGTCGCTTGGGTGAAGCCACAGATGGCTGGCAAGACAGGTACAGCAGAAGTCGGCGGATTGAAAGATCGTGTACATTCATGGTTTATAGGGTTTGCGCCGGCCGACGATCCTAAGATTGGTATTGTGTTTTTTCTAGAATCAGGACCAAGGGCTAATCTTGTTGGAGCTCCATCTGCTGTATCAGAGCTGTTTCGTTGGATCATGGATAATGGCGGAATTGACGGCATTTTGCGTTGACATATGCCATTTATTCTTTTACAATAAAGGCTCTTATAGGTTGAATAAATATAATATATGACACTTTCCGATGATCGCGAATATCTCTCTCCAGAAGGATTAAAAGAGCTCGAAGCTAAGCTTAAGAGCTTAAAAACATCTCGCCGTGTAGAAATCGCTGAGCGTCTAGAGTTCGCCAAAAGCTTGGGCGATCTTTCTGAAAACGCCGAATATTCAGAAGCCAAAGAAGAGCAAATGGTGAATGAGGCAGAGATTTCAAAATTTGAAGATATCATATCTCGCGCATCTATTATTTTACATTCAGATTCTTCAGAGGTACGGCTCGGATCTACAGTACGATGTAGTAAGGCGAAGGGCAGTGAAGACTCATTTATGATAGTCGGACGCGAAGAATCTGACCCAGCGCATGGAAAAATCTCGTACGAGTCACCGCTCGGCAAAGCATTTTTAGGTAGACACAAAAATGAAAAAGTCTCCGCCTCTACTCCGCGCGGACCCGTAGAATATCTGATTATTGAGATTATTTAGCGTGATACGCATTAGGCTCGCCACTTATGTCCGCTGAAGATATACGATTTGAGCGCCTTAAAAAGCTGGCAATACTAAAAAAGCAGGAGATCGATCCATATCCTGCCGAGTCCTTTCGTACGCATGAAAATGCAGTCTTTTTAAAATCTTTTGAATCTCTTGTAAGCTCTCAAGAAAAAGTAATACTCGCCGGCAGAATTATGTCGCAGAGAGATCAAGGAGGCATTATATTTGTTGACCTTTTTGATGGGACAGAGCGCATTCAGGCATTGATAAAAAAAGACGATATTGGCGAGAAGTCCTTTGATCTCTTCGTAGAGACTGTGAGCGTAAGCGATTTTATAGAGGTCGCTGGCAAGGCATTCACAACAAAACGTGGGATGAATTCACTGCTGGCAGAGAGTTGGCGGATGCTCGCAAAAAGTCTCAATCAAGTCCCTGATGAATGGTTCGGGCTTAAAGATGAAGATGAGCGTTACCGTAAGCGATATCTTGATATGTTGCTCAATCCCGATGTCGCGAGTATCGCAAAAAAACGCTCGATATTTTGGAACACTATTCGTTCTTTTATGTTGAAACGAGGGTTTGTGGAGGTAGAAACGCCAATCTTGGAGACAAAGACAGGTGGTGCGGAAGCGCGACCTTTTACGACTCACCACAATGCGCTTGATATGGATGTATATTTGAGGATTTCTCACGAGCTTTGGCACAAAAAACTTATCGTAGGCGGACTTCCAAAAGTCTTTGAGATTGGTAGGGTATTTAGAAATGAAGGAATGTCTTTTGAACATGCTCAAGATTATACGCATTTTGAGTTTTATGAGGCGTATCAAGACGCTCGACGTGGAGTCCCAATGCTTATTGATTTGCTTCGCACAGTCGCTCAAGAGACCTTCGGAACTCTGCAGTTTCAAATTGGTAAACATGAAATTGATCTTGGCGCAGAATGGAAACAGATTGACTACAACAAATACATGCATGACGAGTACGGATTTGATCCGCGCGAAGTAGACCAGTCTCCCGGCGCAGGGCGCGGGCTTCTTCAAAAACATATTCCTGATTACAAGGGTGATATCACAGAGACAGGGCGCGCCGTAGATTTCTTGTGGAAGCAATTACGGCGAACGATAAGTGGTCCTGCAATTTTGGCCGGTATGCCCACATATCTCGAACCGCTCGCAAAGAAAAACAAAGATGACCAGCGAGTTGTAGATCGTTTTCAGATTATTTTGGCAGGCAGTGAAATAGGTAAGGCCTTCAATGAGCTCAACGACCCGCTTGATCAGCGTGAGCGCTTTGAGCATCAGCAAGCACTCCGAGACGCAGGAGATGAAGAAGCACAAATGGCTGATTTTGAATATATAGAGGCAATGGAATATGGTATGCCACCTATTTTCGGGTTTGGTATGTCCGAACGTGTATTTAGCTTCTTGGCAGGCAAGAGTATACGCGAATCGCAGCTCTTTCCGTTAATGAAGCCAAAATAAAACTCTCTTTTCGCGGTTGATAACCTGTGCACAAAATGCCCCCGAGGGGGCATTTTGCTTTTATCCACAAGGATTTTGGTTTCTTTTCACAAAGGTGTTGTGAGTGGATAGGTTAGTGGTGTATATTGAGTACATAGTGGTAGAAAAGTGGGAAGAAGTGGGTAGTATTTAGGATAATTTATATAAATGTTTCTCGGCGAATATATCCATACTATTGATCAGAAAAGGCGCCTTTCAATACCAACGCGTTTGCGTAAAGAATTGGGCCGCGAAGCAGTAGTAACCAAAGGTCCAGATCATTGCCTATTTATTTTCCCAACGAAAGCCTGGGAGGCGATGGCAGAGAAACTTTCAAAGTTGCCATTGGGTCAGGCAGATACGCGAAACTTTGTTCGATTCATGCTATCTGGTGCGACCGAATCAGAGCTAGACAATTTAGGGCGCATCTTAGTCCCTGACACACTTAAAGAATACGCAGAGCTTGGATCAAAGGCAGTGATAGTTGGAGTATTTGATCGGATTGAAGTATGGTCTCCAGATCGTTGGTCGGATGTACGAAAGCATACGCAAGACAACGCAGATAAACTGGCCGAGCGTTTAGGAGAACTAGGTGTATATTAAATGATTCATAATCCAGTATTGGTAGATAAAGTTATTGAATATTTACAGCCACGTAGTGGTGGAATCTATATCGATGCGACATTGGGAGCTGGAGGGCATGCGCGCATGATACTCGAGAAGATCGGCTCCGAAGGTACTGTGCTAGGCATAGAGCAAGATTTAGAGCTCGCTAAAAAAATAGAAGAAGAACATATCAAGAATCTAATCATTGAAAACGCTTCATATATAACCATGGAACAGCTTGTAAAATTACACAAATTGGATCGCATTGATGGCGTTTTATTTGATTTTGGTATGAACTCATGGCATGTTGATGCATCTGGGCGCGGATTTTCGTTTTCCAAAGATGAGGTGCTTGATATGCGTTTTGATACTTTGAATGATATATCAGCGGCCCACATCATAAATCAGTCTACATCGAGTGAGCTTGAAGATATTTTTCGTACCTACGGGGAAGAGCGTCGTGCTAGACGCATAGCAGAGGCAATAGTTGAAGAGCGAAAAAATGGTCGCATTTTGACTACCGGCCGTCTTACTTCAATTATTAGCCGTATAGTACCAAAGAGCGCAAGGCATCCTGCGACACGCGTTTTTCAGGCGCTTCGTATCGCCGTCAATCGTGAGCTTGATAATGTAGCCGAAGGTCTCGCCGCCGCGTTTAGATTGGTATCTCCTGGCGGAAGAGTTGTAGCTATCGCGTTTCATTCTCTAGAAGATCGTATTGTAAAACAGGCTATGCGAGATATAGGCGGTGGCCATGTATTGACTAAAAAAGCAGTGCGTGCGACGCGTGTTGAATATTTGGCAAACCCTCGTTCACGATCTGCAGTATTACGGGCATGGGAAAAAGGAGCGATATGAAACACGCAATTTATTTTTTTCTTGTTTTGGGTTTAGCGTCTGGCATAGTTTCAATTATTTTTGCAAACGCGACATACACCGAGACGCATGATGTGCGTATCGTGCGTGCTCAACTCTCCGAGCTTAACGATCGCTATACAGAGCTCAAATCATCGTATCTTCGTATCGCACTTGAAGAGCTTGAACCGCAGGCTCGTGCAAGAGGTTTTATAGCGCTTGAAAGTCCTAGATATATTCGCCACGATACTGCTGTCAGTTTTGCTCGCTGATCATGAACGCGTTTTTGAAGCGCGCGACTAGCCTCACACTTCTTATTGGGGTGTTTTTATTTATTATTTCTTTGCGTATTGGTTGGCTACAAATAATTCGTGGGTCTACATATGGTGAGCAGGCGTCGCGCCAGCAAGCAAAAACCGAAACTATTGAAGCGCACCGTGGAGAAATTTTGGCATATGAAAAAAGTACGCTTGTGCCTGTAGCTACAACAAAAGAAGGGTGGCTGATGCACATTAATCCTACGCTCATTAAAGATCCAGCAAAGCTTTATGAGGATCTTACGCGTATTGCTAGCACGACCATGTCTCGTAGTGATTTTATAGCGCGTGCCAGTAAGGTCGGCGATCCTTATGAGGTAGTTGATCGCCGTGTAGCTCCGTCAACAAAGGGCGTGATCGATGCAGCGCGTCTCGCAGGCATAGGATTCTCGCAAGAGCGTTGGAGGTTTTATCCAGCCGCTGATTTTGCTTCTCATGTTATAGGATTCGTAGGTGCGGACGGCACAGGGCAATACGGGCTTGAACGATTTTATAATGATGATTTGTTGGGACGCGACGGCGCGTTTATAGGAGAGAAGACATCTAGTGGCAAGATGCTTTGGTTTGGAAATGCAAACTTAATACCTGTAGAACATGGCGCTTCGTTAGTATCGACGCTTGATACTGGAGTACAGACAAATCTTGAAAGCATCATAAAAGCAATTCAAGAAGAATATAGTGCGACATCGGCAGGTGGTATTATTATAAACCCAAAAACTGGTCGAGTTATCGCGATGGCATCAGTGCCGTCATTTGATCCAAATAAATATTTTAGCGTAGAAGATATCGCCGTTTTTAAAAACCCGCTCGTTGAAGACCTTTTTGAAATGGGTTCTGTGGTAAAACCGCTGACGCTCGCAGCGGCTATTGATACTGATGCTGTCAATTTAAAGACGACATACAATGATACTGGATCACGCGTAATCGATGGTAGAACGATTGCAAATTTTGATGGTAAGGCGCGAGGCGTTGTACCAATACAAGAAATACTTTCGCAATCGCTCAATATCGGTACGGTGTTTGTGATGGAACAGCTTGGCAAAGATCGTTTTCGCGAATATATGCACCGATTTGGATTGGGCGAAAAAACAGGTATAGATGTGCCGGGCGAAGTCAGCGGTAAATTATCAAATTTAGAGAGTTCTCGATTGATTGAGTTTGCGACAGCATCGTTTGGCCAAGGGATCTCAATGACAGGTGTTGAGTTTACACGCGCTCTTTCTAGCATTGCAAACGGAGGATTTTTAGTTAATCCTTATATCATAGAGGAGATTCGTTATGAGGGAGGCAAGTCAATCAAGAAAAAGCGTACAGACCCGCGCCGTGTTATAAAAGAAGAAACATCAAAAACAGTAACTCGTATGTTGGTAGAAGTGGTTGATAAAAAGCTTGCGAACGGCAAGGGGAGAATCCCTGGATATGCGGTCGCCGCGAAAACAGGTACTGCACAGATCGCGTCAAAAAGCTCGCGTGGGTATTCTGATGAGTTTATGCATACATTCTTTGGGTATGGTCCGGCGTATGATCCGCAGTTTCTAGTATTTTTATACATAGAACGCCCGCAAGGCATACGGTATGCATCGGAGTCGCTGACTCAACCGTTTAGATCTATTATGAAATATCTTTTTTCTTATTTTGAAATTATCCCTGATAGGCCACAAGAGCTTGAAGCAAAAACACAATGATTAAATTATTTCGTGCGATTGTTATCTTTATTCTGCGGGCGGAAGCCAAGCTTGTTATCTTGCGATTCAAACCTATTGTTATCGGCGTAACAGGTAGCGTAGGTAAGACGTCAACGAAAGAGGCAATTGCTACCGTGCTCGGTGAGCATTTCCGTGTTCGTAAGAGCCAAAAGAGCTACAACAGTGAATTTGGATTGCCGTTGACTATCTTGGGGCTTGATAGCGCATGGAGCTCGCCATCTGGATGGATAAAAAATATTATGTACGGTGCGTTGCGCGTATTTTCTCGTGATGAATATCCGGAGCTCTTGGTCTTGGAGATGGGAGTTGATAGGCCTGGAGATTTTGACAAAATGCTGGCTTTGATAAAGCCAGATATTGGTGTTGTTACAATGATTGGCGATATGCCTGTGCATGTAGAATTTTTTGATGGACCTGACGATGTCGCGTCAGAAAAGGCAAAGCTAATCTCGGCGATTTCAAAAGATGGCACAGCAATTATCAATGCTGATGACTCTAGAGTCTTTGCTATGCGTGACATTGCCAAAGGAAAGATTTTAACCTACGGATTTTCTCGTAATGCCGAAGTACGCGCGTCAAATGTTCGCATGAGCCTTAAAAAGGGAAGGCCTGACGGCATGACTTTCAAGATTGATTATAAAGACAAAAGTGTGTCTGCTCGTGTTTCTGGTGCCATAGGCGAACAAAGTATTTACGCATTTCTTGCGGCAGCATCTGTTGGTTTAGCTCAAGGTCTTAACCTTATTGAGATAGGTGAAGCGCTCCTTAAATATGAGCATCCGCCTGGGCGACTACATCTGCTTGACGGCATAAATAATTCTTTGATTCTAGACGATACATATAATTCTTCACCGCTAGCGACATTTGCCGCACTTGAAACTCTCGCTAAAATGCCAGCAAAACGTCGTATTGCCGCGTTGGGCGATATGCTTGAGCTTGGTAAATATACGCCAGAGGCACACCGTATGATTGGTAAGCGTGCCGCAGAGGTAGCTGATGTGATTATAGGCGTCGGCGTTCGTGCTAAGTTTATGGACATCGGTGATGCAAAAGAATTTCATTGGTTTGCAAAATCTGGTGAGGCTGCCGATTTCTTGACTCACTTTGTCAAAGAAGACGATGTGATCTTGATAAAAGGATCGCAGGGCGTTCGTATGGAGAAAGTCACAAAAGCATTATTATTGTATCAAGAGGATTCTAGTCGCGTTCTTGTGCGCCAAGAAGACCATTGGCAGACGCGCACGTAGGCTGGATTTTTGCTAATTTTATGGTATAGTGGCAGGCAATTATGGCCCTATCGTCTAACGGTTAGGACAAGCGGTTCTCATCCGCTAAATCGGAGTTCGATTCTCCGTAGGGCTGCTAAATAAAATATTTTTTGCACTCACAAGTTGTTTTAGTTTTGGTATAATAAAATCAAATGAATGATCAATGGCACACACTCAGCGCTGATGCGGTTTTGGCTCGTTTTTCTGTAGTTCGCGCGCGAGGTCTTACGGACGAACGCATAGCAGAGGCGCGCAAAGCACACGGCGCAAATGAAATCACACGCAAGCGACAATGGCATATTTTAAATCTTATTGTAGGACAGCTCGCAAGCCCGCTAGTCGCTATTTTGCTTATCGCCGCGGGCATCACTTTTTTTATACTTGATGATGTATCAGACGCGTTAATCATAGTTATTGCCGTTCTTATAAATACTATTATCGGTGCTATTCAAGAAGGCAGGGCTTCTCGCGCGTTTGATGCACTTCATAAAACAATAGAGCACAAGGCCAGAGTATTACGCGGAGGGGTTCTGCGCGAAGTAGAGGCACGAGAGCTTGTCCCCGGCGACATTATTGAGATCGATGCTGGTATGAGTATTGAAGCAGACGCTCGTATTATCGAGTCTCTACGCCTTAAGATAAACGAATCATCTCTCACAGGTGAATGGATCGGGCAGGAGAAAAGTGTTCACGAACTGCCACAACATACTCCACTAGCTGACCGCGATAATATGATATATGCAGGCACATTGTGTGAGGCAGGTTACGCGCGAGCCGTTGTAATCTCTACGGGCATGCACACAGAGCTTGGTAAAATCGCGAGTCTAGTCTCTGACACGCAAGAGCCACTAACTCCGTTTCAAGAACATATACGCGATCTTTCCCGTGTTATCGGTGCTGGCGCCTTTGCTTTTGCGCTAATTATTTTTTCCGTAGGCATCATGCGTGGCGAAAGCGTCGAGACAATGTTTTTGATTGCAGTAGCTTTGGCAGTATCCGCAGTCCCAGAAGGTTTGCCAATCGCTGTCACGGTTATACTTGCGCTTGGCGCCGAGCGTATTTTAAAAAAAGGAGGACTTCTCAAACGACTTAAAAGCGCTGAGACTTTAGGTTTCGCTACGGTTATTTTGACTGATAAGACAGGCACTTTGACACAGGGCAAAATGGAGGTATCACAAGTTATCCCGCATAAAGATGGCCCACGCGCCAAAGAAGATTTGCTTTTGGCTGGAGTGCTGACATCGTCTGCGTTTATTGAAAATCCAGATGCTCAACTTGCTGAATGGAAGATAAGAGGCGAATCAACTGATATCGCCCTCTTGAAGGCTGGCATAAGCGACGGCATCAGCAAAGCCGGATTTGAAAAAGATCATAAAAAAATTGATATGATGCCGTTTGACACGGAGCTCCGCATATCTACCGTCACGTATCAAAAGGGCGATGAGTATTTTATATTTATGAGCGGCGCGCCAGAAGCTATATTGAGTCGCTCTCATTTGTCAGTAGACGAGCGCGCGATTGCTGAGTCTGTATTTATGAAAGCTGCACAAACTGGCTCGCGCCTTATCGCGTGCGCTAAAAAACATACGCGTAGCAATGTTTTGCAAACAATTGAGCATACGACAGGTATGGAATTTTTAGGATTTTTGGGCATGCACGATCCATTGCGCATAGATGCAAAGTCATCTTTGCATCTTGCCAAGGCGGCAGGAGTACGCACTGTAATCGTAACTGGTGATCACAGTCTTACTGCTATGCGCGTAGCTAATGAGCTTGATTTTGGTGGAGATCCAAAACGTACCTCTACTGGACAGCTTTTTGAAGATGGTCATATTGATATAGAACAAGTTGATATATTCGCGCGTGTATTGCCACACCAAAAATCTTTGATAGCAGAGGCATGGCAAAAGCGAGGTGCTGTAGTCGCCATGACTGGCGATGGCGTCAATGACGCGCCAGCGTTGCGTCGCGCAGATATTGGTATCGCGCTTGGATCTGGCACAGATGTAGCAAAAGAAGCGGCAGATTTAGTCCTTATTAATGACAGCTTCTCTACTGTCGTTAGCGCCATTGAAGAGGGGCGCACTATTATTGACAATATTCGCAAGGTCATGACTTTTTTACTTGCCACAGCATTTACAGAGGTCGTCCTTATAGGTGGCGCTTTATTATTGGGCTTGCCACTGCCATTATTGCCAGCACAAATTTTGTGGATGAATCTTGTAGGTGAAGGCTTTTTTAATTTCGCCTTTGCTTTTGAAAAGCGCGAAAAAGATGTGCTGACATTGCGTGCACGAGAGCGTGGTTCTTTTTTTACATCGGAGATGAAGGCTCTAGTCTTTATTGTAGGTATATCGGCTGATCTTTTGCTGTTTGGAGTATTTGTAAAATTACTAGATATAGGAATACCGTTAGACACGGTTAGGACGGTGATGTTTTACGGGCTTGCTGTCAATGCGTTTTTCTTTGTGTTCTCCATAAGAAGCCTTCGCCGTTCAATCTGGGAAATAAATTTCTTTTCAAATCCATATTTATTGCTAGCGTTTTTAGCAAGTATGGGGCTCTTGTTACCAACTATTTTTGTAGAGCAATTGCGAGATTTACTGCATCTTCAGCAACTTGCGCCACAATTTTTCGTAGGTATTTTTATTTTGGGTGTTGTAGATCTGTGTATTATTGAGGCCGTCAAGTATGTATTTATTGTTCGGCATTCGCGCGCTAACGCTTAAATTATGCTAGAGTCTTACCATGCTAACGCTTGAACTTGTCATAATTTTTTTCGCTGGCGCTATTATTGCTATCGGCATTGTCTGGGTTATGTCGTATTCACGCAAGCCTGATACAGATACGAATAGTATACTTTTACTACAAAGCCAGATTGGCGACATTGAGCGCAAGCTAGATGCACGACTTGGCGAGTCAAATAGAATAATGCAATCACATGGCGAATCTTCGTTTAAAATTATTCGTGATGTGACAGAAAAGCTTACAAAGATTGAGGAGACAAACAAGCAGGTAGTAAATTTTGCCGATCAGCTTCAATCTCTTCAAGATATTCTTAAAAATCCAAAACAACGTGGCATTTTAGGAGAGTATTATTTGGAGACAGTATTAAAAAATATTTTACCGGCGTCAGCTTACAAGATGCAGTATAAGCTTGGCAAGTCTGACGATGGTCACGATCTTATCGTTGACGCGGTTATATTGGTTGGCGAGCGCGCGATACCAATTGATTCGAAGTTTTCTCTTGAAAATTATAATCGCATATTAGAGGCGCGAGGATCTGAAGAGCGCGAGCGATATGAAAAAGCATTCAAGCAAGATATCAAAATGCGTATCGATGAGACTTCCAAATATGTGCGACCGCAGGATGGTACTATGGATTTTGCCCTCATGTTTATCCCATCAGAAGCTATTTATTACGATCTGACAATAAATCAGGTTGGTACAATCAAAGTAAACACGCAAGATCTGATACAATACGCCCTAACAAAGCGCGTGCATATCGTCTCACCAAATTCATTCTATGCGTTTTTACAGACTATTTTGCAGGGACTTAATCAGATGAAAATTGAAAAATCGGTAGGGGATGTCATTAAGCGCGTAGGCGAGCTCGGACGACATGTAGCCGCTTACGAGCAGTTTTATATCAAGCTTGGTACAACGCTTGATTCTACTATTAACCAATATAATATCGGCTATAAAGAGCTAAAAAAGATAGATAAAGATGTCACACGGATCTCTGGCGAGAGCATTGGGATCGACCCAAAACTTCTTGACATAACAGATATAAGCCTGTAGTATAGGGGAATTATGATCGCAGTCATAGAGACTGGCGGAAAGCAATATCTTGTTGGCGCCGGTCAAAAACTCAAGATTGAAAAGCTCCCAGAAGAAGAGGGGGGATCTGTTGTATTTGATAAAGTACTGCTCATAATCGACGGAGACACCGTATTGGTTGGCAAGCCATATTTAAAGGGCGTTACTGTGGAGGCTGATATCGCTCGCCAAGGCCGTCTTCGCAAGATTAAAATACTTCGCTATCATTCAAAGACGCGTCGCCGTCGCAGAAAGGGGCATCGTCAGCACTTCACTGAAGTAGCAATCAAAAGCATTAAAAAATAGCCCTAAAAATGGGCTATTTTTTATTTTCTGTTTTTAAGCGCGTTTTGTAATGTTTGGGGATCTGCAAACTCCATTTCTGTGCCAGTAGACACACCGCGCCCAAGTCGAGTAAGCACTATTGATTTATTTTTTATATACGGTTCTAACACGCGCTCTATATAAAGTCCTGTAGCATCTCCTTCTGTAGTAAGCGATGTTGCCAGTACTATCTCAAATGGAGTCTCGCGCCCTTTCGCTATCACGCCAATACGCTCGTATAGAGAACGAATGCGTTCTGTGACGCGAGTTTTTTCATTTAGGAGTGATATTGTACCGCCAAGTACATGATATCCTCCGTCCCAAAGCCCGCTCTTTGACACGGTCTCAAAGTCTTGGTCTTTCTCTACTATCAATATTTCATTAAATAATCCGAGTTTGCATGTAGAGCATTTTGTCCCGTCTATTGTTTCAATACCACGAAAACATTCATCGCATCGCGATACTTGCAATGCTAGCGATTCTAGAGCATCGGCGAATCCTTTTATGGTTGATTGATCTTCATCAAGAAGTGTATATACAAAGCGCGACGCTTGTCGTGGCCCTATACCTGGAAGGCGAGTAAAGAAATCAATCAGGCGTTTTATGGGTTCAGGATGCATATACTATGTAAACGATTCGTCTAGTGATGAAAAGCTCGCTTTTTCTTGATTAAAATAGAGGTCTACTTTGCCAGTCGGTCCATTGCGGTGTTTCTCTACAAGTATTTCTGCGATATTCGGTCGCGCTGAATCTTTTTTGGTTCTGTCTTCGCGATATATAAACATAACAACATCAGCATCTTGCTCTATAGATCCAGACTCGCGAAGATCAGAGAGTTTTGGTATGGGCGGATGGCGTTGCTCTACTGCACGCGAGAGCTGAGAGAGGGCGAGTACTGGTATATTGAGTTCACGCGCCAATTGCTTGAGCGAACGCGAAATCTCCGTGATCTGTTGCACCATATTGTCTGTATTTTGGCGCGGTTGCATAAGCTGAAGGTAGTCAATAATAATAAGTCCAAGATTTGACTCTGCTTGCAGGCGACGCGCCATCGCTCGCATTTGCAGTATGTTTGAGGTGCCTTCATCGTCAATATAAATAGGTGCTTCCGCGAGGCGAGCTAACGCATCGTTGATGCGCACAAAATCATTTGAATGTTCGGAGAGTCGCCCAGTTCGTAGCTTCCATAGATCAACATGAGCTTCCGCCGCAATAAAGCGGTCTATAAGCTGTTGGTTTGACATTTCCAAACTAAAAATGCCAACAGGTATTTTATGTTGTATTGCCGCGTTTCGTGCGATATCGAGAGCTAGAGATGTTTTACCAAGTGAAGGTCGTGCCGCCAAGATGACAAGGTCAGATTTTTGAAATCCAGAGAGAAGGTTGTCTAGCTTATCAAAGCCAGTTGGAACGCCGTTCACGGCGCCGTCGCCCTTGTGAAGATTGTCTATACGTTCCCATGCCTCTTGCAGAGCGTCGCGCACGGGAAAAAACTTTTGTCGGAGTGAGCGGTGGGCAATAGCATAGATATGTTTTTCTGCTTGGTCGACTAGCATGTCTACATCTTGATCTTCTTGGTAGCCCATTTCGCCGATTGAGTATGACGCGGAAATAAGATCGCGCAGTACTCGTTTGCGATTTACGATTGTCGCATAGTGTCCAGCGCTCGCTGGACTCGCAACAGCATTTACAAGTCCGGCCAGATAGCTTGAATTGCCAGCGCGCTCAAGATTTCCTTTTTCTTCAAGATATGTTTGCAATGACAATACATCAAGAGGTGCATTTCGTTCAAAAAGATCTAGCATCGCGCGAAAAATAATTGAGTGTTCTGGTATATAAAAATCATCGGCCGTTACAACATCAACGACTTTGATCATTGCGTTTTTATCAATGAGAATCGAGCCAAGCACCGCCATTTCAGCGTCTCGGTTATGAGGAGGTATTTTAAGAGGATCAACCATATCAATAATTTACTCGTCTTTTGGCAGGTGAGCAATTGCCAAAAAAGCTATTTATGTTGTTTGACGGCTTATATCTTGTGGATTATCGGTCCTCGTGCTGTATCTTCTACGCACCAGCCCTCTTTTTCAAGCGCGTTTCGTATTTCATCAGATTTTTGCCAATCTTTTAATCGCCTGTACTCTTCACGAGCATCGGTCAATGCCTGTATGCGTGAAGGGATAGAGACCTTGATATTGATGCTCGCGAGATTTAGCCCAAATAAATGATCTGCCCATAGTACTGATGGGCGCGATACACTTTCTTTGACTCCTTGCCATAGACGCGCCAGCGCTTTTGGTGTCGATATATCATCTGCAAAAGCAGCCAGAATATCTTTTTTCATATCGTCATCTGTGGTGGCTTTGCGTTTTGGTAATTTAGAGAGAGATGCGACTAACTTGAGACGAGCTGTGCGAGCTCCATCCAGCGCATCCCAGCTAAACGAAAGAGGCTTGCGATAGTGTGTGCTAAGAGTAAAATAACGAAAATCCAACGGATCAAATCCGCGCTCACGAAGAGTCGCGATAGTAATATTTGTCTTTGGTGACGATTTGGACATCTTTTCACCTTTGATATTTAGAAAGGCGCTATGCATCCAAAAATGCGAAAAAAGTTTACCTGTCGCCGCCTCACTTTGCGCAATCTCGTTGGGATGATGAATCTCACGATGATCTGCCCCTCCGCAGTGAATATCAAGTGTTTTGCCAAGATATTTTATGCTCATAGCTGAGCATTCTATGTGCCATCCTGGGAATCCGGTACCCCACGGTGATGGCCATTCCATTTGCCGTTTCTCGACACTTCCTGCAAATTTCCAAAGTGCAAAATCAGTAGCATTGCGTTTTTCTCCTACTGCTACGCGAGACCCCGCGCGTATAGTCGTGATGTCGCGCCCAGCCAATGCTCCATAGTTTGGCGTCTTTGATGTATCAAAATATATACCGTCAGCTGTTTTGTATGTAAATCCTTTTTTTTCAATTATTTTAATTAGCGCTATCTGTTCTTCAATATGATCTGTGGCGCGCACAAGCTTTGTCGGTATCAAAATATTTAGTGCGTTGATGTCTTCTAAAAATTCTTTTTCAAAATATTTGGCGATGTCCCACGCTGTCTTTCCAGTAATGCGCGCCTCTTTTTCTATTTTATCTTCTCCATCATCTGTGTCTGAAGACAGGTGACCTACATCTGTGATGTTCATTATATGCTTTACTCGCCATCCAGATACGATGAGCGTGCGCTTTAACAGATCCTCAAATATAAAGGTACGGTAGTTACCAATATGTTGAGATCTGTACACTGTAGGCCCACACGTATATAAGCGCACTGTCGCGCCTTTGGCTGGTTGGAAAGGACGCTCGGCGCGCGCGAGTGAGTCGTAGAGATTTACAGCCAGTCTTTGTTTTTTAGCCATTGCAGAATGATGATACCAACTACGGCATTTATTGCAATCAAAATCCAAAAAGCGTTCGGATTGTGCGATATTGGAATATAGCTAATGTTCATTCCGAAGATATTGATGATGATTTGCAATGGCAAAAATATAAATGATATAGCAGTCAGAAATCTTACTGTCTCATTAACGTTGACTGACAGCAGGGAAACATTTGTCTCATAAACTACATCTAGCGTTGCGCGCAAATCTTCAACTATATTCCATAGTTGAGTGTATTCACCCAAAATATCATTAAAATATGGAGACGAATCTGGCCCAAAAAATTTTTTGCCATGATCGGCCAGCGATTTGAGCACCGACTCTTGCGGCTTTAATGCTTTTTGAAAATTAAGAATATCTCTGCGCAATCCAGAAATTTCTTGGAGTGCTGCACGCTCGTTGCCGCTAAATACTTTCTCTTGTACGGCATCAATCTTTTTCTCTAGAGCTTGCAACTCGTCTCGCGAGACTGAAAAAAGTTGTTTTATAATGTGATATATAAGCTGTCCTGAAGATCTGCCAAATTTGCGTTCTCGCACGGCCTCGTGTCCAGCCAAAAATTGCTGAAAGTCATCAAGCTGTGGGATGTCGTCATAATGTACGGTAATTAGCGTGTATGGGAAAATGACAAAATCAATCTCACGGCTAAGTATGGCCGATGTTTTCTTATCAAAAACAGGGAAATGTAAAACCAGAAAAAGATGATCGTCATAGTCTTCAACTTTTGGACGATAAGTAGCGACTAAAAGCTCTTGGACGACAAGAGGATGTATTGAGTGCCTGCGCGTAATGTCAGATATTTTTTCTTCCGTTGGATATTCAAGATCTATCCAAGAAACATGCCGTGATGATACTTTGTCCATGTATGAATTATACATTATGACATCACTTGCCCGCAATATAAAAGTATGGGAAACTTATAAATAATATGGGCGGTCAAAGGCGTTTTTTTATTTTTGGCACGGCATTTGCCGTTGTTGTCGCATCTTTTGGTATAGGTGCGTGGTTTGGCTACAATGAACGCTCATCAATCGAGCGAGTTTTCAATGTATCTAACCAATCTCCGTCAGGCGAAATCGCGCATAAGCTCAAAGATGTTGATTTTGAGCCATTTTGGAAGGCATGGGAGACCATTGAGAGCAAGCATATCAGTGAAGATCCGATTGACCGTCAGGCGCTTGTATGGGGCGCTATTCAAGGAATGGTAAGTAGTCTTGGCGACCCGTATACTGTTTTCTTCCCTCCAAAAGACAACGAAGATTTTCAAAACGAGATCAAAGGTGAATTCTCTGGTATTGGAGCAGAGATTGGCGTCCGTAAAGAAATTTTGACTGTCATCGCACCTATCAAAGATTCGCCATCGGCACGCGCTGGATTAAAATCCGGAGATAAAATTCTTAAAATCGACGACGCGTTTACAGAAAATTTAACGCTTGATCAGACGATTCATAAAATAAGAGGCGAACGAGGCACAAAGGTCATGCTTACAGTAGTGCGCAAAGGAGAAGACAAGCCAAGAGAGATATCTATAACTCGCGATGTTATCCGTATGCCACTCATTGATACTGAAAAGCGAGGCGATGTGTTTGTAGTTAAATTATTTAGTTTTTCAGAAAATTCCAGCTCTGAATTCCAAAAAGCAGTGCGTGAGTTTATGCGCTCAGGCGCTACAAAATTTATTCTTGATCTCCGCAACAATCCAGGTGGCTATCTTCATAGTTCAGTAGATATAGCTAGCTGGTGGTTGCCAGAGGGCGAGGTGATAGCACGCGAAGAGTTTCGTGATCGTGAGGCGACTATTTATCGTAGCGCAGGGTTTAAGGCACTTGAAAATGTGCCGACAGTACTCTTGATAAACCAAGGGTCTGCTTCTGCATCAGAGATTTTGGCAGGCGCCCTTCAAGAGCACAAAAAGGCGATACTAGTAGGAGAGAAAACATTTGGTAAAGGGTCGGTGCAGGAGCTTGAAAGCATCACCGACAAGACATCTATTAAAATTACTATAGCAAGATGGACAACTCCATCAGGCAAATCTATATCCAAAGAAGGGCTTGCGCCTGATATTGAGATAAAATTGCCAGCGGATAATGCCACAGATAAAGACATCCAGCTTGAACGGGCGCTTGAGCGCCTGCGTCAAGCGCGCTAGGATACTCATATGAAAGTTATTCTCCTCAAAGATGTCCCGCAACTTGGTCAGCAGGGGAGGATTCTAAAAGTAAAAGACGGCTACGGTCGCAATTTTTTGATACCCCAAGGACTAGCACGCGTTGCTGATACAAAGGCAATCAAAGCAGTAGAAGATATACAGGTGACAAATGCGCGCCTGTTAGCTCAAAAGATTGATGCTATTCAAGCTGAGAAAAAAGCTCTTAGCCAGGTGGCCCTTGTATTCCATAAGCCAGCCAATGATCAGGGGCATCTTTTTGCCGCTGTCACTGCTGATGACATCATCGCCGAATTAAGGCGCAGAAAATTTCGCACTATCGAAAAAAGTCATTTGTGGGGGCTTCCGATCAAATTGGTGGGCAAACATGATGTAGAGATAAAAATTAAAAAAGAAAAGATATATATTTCAGTGCGAGTTGAGGCAGAAAAGAAAAAATAATTATGCGTAAATTTATTTTTGTGACAGGAGGAGTTATGTCCGGTATAGGTAAGGGCGTGGCGACAGCATCTCTGGCAAAGATTTTGCAGTCGTATGGCTTCCGTGTATCAGCGATGAAGATTGATCCATATATCAATGTTGATGCCGGCACGATGAACCCTACAGAGCACGGTGAGGTATTTGTGACCGATGATGGTTTGGAATGTGATCAAGATATAGGCAACTACGAACGTTTTTTGGGCACATCACTTAGTAGGGCAAACTATATGACGACTGGCATGGTGTACCTTTCAATGATTCAGAAAGAACGCAATCTTGAATATGGAGGTAAGTGCGTGCAGGTTGTTCCGCATGTGCCAGAAGAAGTGATCTCGCGTATTGAAAAAGCCGCAGAGAGTAACAGCGCTGATATAATGCTCATTGAGATTGGTGGCACGGTTGGAGAATACGAGAATCTTTTATTTTTAGAAGCCGCGCGCATTATGAAGCTTCGTATGCCAGGCAATGTGCTTTATATACTCGTTAGCTATTTGCCTGTGCCAGGAGTTATAGGCGAGATGAAAACAAAGCCAACTCAGCATGCTTCACGCTCGCTCAATGTCGCTGGCATTCAGGCAGATATTATTCTTGCGCGCTCTGTCGTGCCTCTTGATAAAGAGCGCAAAGAAAAACTCTCATTCGCGCTCAACTTGCGCGAAGAAGATATTATCTCGGCTCCAGATGTAAAGTCTATTTACGAAGTTCCTCTCAATTTTGAAAAAGATCAGCTCGGCAATATCGTTCTTAAAAAACTCGGACTTAAAAAGAAAAAGACAGACTTGCGTGAGTGGAAGGCGCTAGTATCAACGATACGCAATACCAAAAAACCCCGCGTGCGGATTGGTATAGTAGGCAAATACTTTACTACTGGTGCGTTTGCACTCGCCGATTCATATCTTTCGGTGATAGAGGCGCTCAAGCATGCTTCGTGGGCGTTAAAGCGCGATGCAGATATTTTGTGGCTTAACGCTGAAGAATATGAAAAGTATCCAGAAAAATTAAAAGAGCTCAAAGTTCTTGACGGTGTAGTGGTGCCAGGCGGATTTGGTTCGCGCGGTATTGAGGGTAAGATAAATGTCATTGAATATTGCCGTCGTGAAAAAATACCATTCTTTGGTCTTTGTTATGGGTTGCAATTAGCTGTGGTGGAGTACGCGCGCAATGTAGCAAAGATGGACGGCGCACATACCGAAGAGATAAATAAAAAGGCCAAATATCCTGTGATTCATATTTTGCCAGAACAACAAGCTCTTTTAGATAAAAAAGATTACGGCGGATCGATGCGCCTCGGGCTGTATGATTGCAAGATTGCCAAGGGTACCGTTGCCGAGCGCGCGTATG
>CALRCC010000002.1 GCA_943354465.1 Candidatus Ryanbacteria bacterium | reverse complement strand
TTTTCCACGCTCCGCGTGGCTCAAAAAGTACGGTTCGATCCTTAATTTGAAAGTTCGAACCGACTTTTTTGAACAAATGAGTATTTTCTTCATTTGTTCGGTCGTTTGCCAATTCCATATTGTATTTCAAAAACTTTTCGGTAAGTTCGAACCGATTATTCGCTTTTTGCTCAAAAGCCGATAATTTCTCTTTGAGAAGCTGATTTTGGTTAACCAACTTGTTTTTAGCTTCGCGATATTCTTCAAGCGACAACGCACTTTCGAGATAGGCACTCATCAGCTTCTCTATTTTAGAATCCAAAAGAGAAATATCGGCTTTTGTACTATCTGCAAAAAGCGTAGACGATTGGACTTCCGATTGCCGATCTTTTGCATTTTCGGCGATCATCCATTCTGTCCAATCGAGAGGCAAAGAAACTTTTTTGATTTCTTCCTTAATTTGAGAAGTGATGATTTCCTCACGAACATATCTTTGGGTACAAGGATTTTTCCGTTTGGTACACCGCAAATAGTTATGACCTTTTTGTTGCTCGGTGGTAATGAAGCAACCACACTCTCCGCAACGGAAAAATCCTCTGTACAAAAATGGTTTCAAACCTTTGCTATGCGGTTTAGATTTTCGGCTCATCACTTCTTGAACGGAATCAAAAAGTTTCTTTGAAATAATCGGTTCGTGCTTTCCCTCAAAAATCTCTCCGTTATACCTCATTAGACCAGTGTAAATAGGATTTTTGAGAAGTTTTTGATAATTCGACACCGCAAGCTCTCTGCCGCTTTTTCGCTTCAATCCAAGCGCGTTAAATTTGTCGCGGACTTCTCGCAAAGTGAAGTTTCCTGTTGCGTATGCCTCAAATGTCTTTTTAACTAATATCGAAAGTTCGGGATGAGGCACAATACCTTTTCCTTTCTCGTTCACATATCCAATCGGGGACATTTGAGGCCATATTCCGTCCTTCACTTTGTTTCTATGTCCGCGCTTGATATTTTCGCTCAAATTGTCCACATAATACTTGGATTGAGAAAAAGCGATTGAGAGCATAAATTTTCCTTGCGGTGTCGGATCAAACCAAAAAGTTTGGAAATTTCATTTCTGAAATGACGCCAGTATCAACGAGGTAGATAATTTTTCCTCCGTCTACCGAGTTGCGAGCAAGTCTATCGGGATGCCACGCCAAAATACCAGACGCTTCGCCTTTTTCCATTCTCAACATCATTTCGTTAAACACAGGGCGACCTGGTATTTTGGCGGTCTGCTTTTCGACAAAGACATCTATCACTTCCAGTTGTTCTTTCAACGCGAGTTCCTTTAGCTCAGAAAGTTGGTCTGCAATACTGCGGACTTGTCTGTCTTTGTCGTCCGTAGACTTGCGAGTATATATGAAAAACTTTTTGGTTTGATTATTCATAGAATTGTATTGGCAAACGACGAGCCACGCGGAGCGTGGAAAATCCTTTCTGATTCAGAGTTTTTTGGGGGGAATGCATTAGTGTCGCGCCTTCGGCGCGACCCCATTTCGGCCTCCGATTCCGATTTTCAATTTTGGCGGTGTGCGTTCGAAAAAATTCGAACTGATTTCGCCCAAAATTTGTAGGGCGGGCGGAATTCCCCCCCCAACCCCCCTTCCGCCCGCCCGCAGAAGCGAACCTTTCGGATTGGACGATTTCAAGTTTTTCTTTGGCGGCAAATTCTCTCTGATTGAGCGTTCTAGTCTACAATTTCTTTTATGGAAGTTACATCAATTACACCCACCACATCGTATTTATTGCCATCAGGCCCTTTTATCTCTTCGGGGCTAAATGTGCCAGATACTTGCACTCTCAAACCATCTACAGAAAATTTGTATTCCGGATCAAGTTTGAAAGGCTTTTTTAATCCATAATTTCGACCATCTATTCCTTTTAGTCCAATGGCGCATTCCATAGATTGTATCCCCGAGCCTTTTTTGGACAAGCAAGTGATTCTGCCACTAACCACGATTGGCCCTGAAGTTGGAGTTGGAAGCAAACCTTGTTCTGGAGATGATAATTGCCGATTCAAGGCAAAATAAATACCCATACCAGCGAGAATTATAATAACTGCGATTATCCAAATAAATTTTTTGTTCATAGTTTTTATTATTGTTTAAGAATATCTCCCAGTCGCCTTATGGCCTCGCCATAGCGCGCCCAATCACCATCCCGTTGCGTTCGGAGCGTTTCCTCATACTTCCCCAACGCTCTTCGTATGCGATCCTCTAAATCTTCCGAGGGTATTCTGCCTTTCTTTGGACGCCCTGGTGATTTCAGAGTTGGTCTAAGTTGATGTTTTAATACCATTTTTTCGACCCATTGCTCTTTTCCATATTGTACACTTTTATTTACTGAAATGCGGGAATGGTGGCTGCCCCCTATTACGCATACGTTCGAATCTCTTTAAGGTTAAGCTATTTTAGCAAAATGTTTATTTATAAAAGCTCGACCGGAACCAGACTTTAAGTATTTCTCGAATTCAAAAGCTTTGTATTTATCTTCGGTTGCAAAGTAAAACTCTAACATTACCGGTAAACGATTTGCTGTTGCGGGTACGTTACCTTTTGTATGTCTATCTAAACGATCAAGGATGTCGTCAGTGCAACCAACATAATATCCATCTCTACATTTTAAACTATAAATATAATACATAAACTTTCTTGTCGCCTTCGCAAACCTTGGCGGACTGCGTCACGCCGAAGGTTTGCTACTGCGAACCGAAGGCGGAGGAGGTGAGATTCGAACTCACGATACGGTTGCCCGTATTCCGGTTTTCAAGACCGGTGCTTTCAACCACTCAGCCACTCCTCCTTTATTTACTTTTTTGTAAGTGGCTTCGGGTACCCACTTCCCCCTTCGCTAAAGCTACGGTGGGACACGGCAGTCACCTCTCCTCGTTTGATTGTGAATGCTAGCGTATCAAATTTTTTGGTTTTCGTCCAAAAAAATAAGGTGAACTAAATGATATAAGTTCACCTATGCTTTACTGATGCGACGAGTCCTTGTACTTATCCAGATTAGGATCAATGTAATAGCCACTATCATCAGTCTCGTCCTCTTCATCAACGAAGCTTCGAATAATCGCGACTATAAACAATATAACAATCGCCACGAACAAAGATGCCATCAACCCTATCATAGCAAGCCTCCATCTTTAGAATGTTCCGTGCACTATGATGCGCGAACAAATAGTACTCTGTAAATAGAATACTGTATATTGATATGATTGTCAATATAAATATACGGGTTATTTATGCTCGTAGCACAAAATACGCGAGCACCAGAGTGCCGGCAATGATCGAAAAGCCTACGACAGTGCCAACCGAACGAAACCGTTTTTTGCTCACTATTTTAAAAAACCAAAAAATTTGACCGAAAAGCGCGGCGGCTGTCATACCAATCAAAAGATATCCTGCAAGATTATTGAGCGCGCCCGATGGTGCCATAAGGAAAAAATGAAAAATAGCAGATATATAGGCGATATATACAAAACGATGAAGTGCCTTCCAAACCTTTGGCGTCAATTTTTGAACTGCCCAATCATTCGAGGTTACCGCCAGTAAAAATAAAATCATGAAAGCAATCGAACCAAAAATGATTGGATTGACCAGAGGATTGAACGAAAAATAAACTACCGATGTATCAAAATTAAAATATAATTTCATGACTGCCTGCACATGTAAAAAGATCAGCACAAAACCGCTCACGCCCAAATATCTGCGAAAACGCCAGTATTGCGCAAGACGCGGAACCCATAGAAAAAGTGCACTTGAAAAAAGCGAGGCACTGATAAGAGTCATACCAGCGAACGCAAAGCTACGGATAATCGCGCCATCACTATCACCAACCGATGCAAAGTAGCGTTGAAAAAGGAACTGGATAAGCCAAAAAAAGAAAACACCAACAGAAAAAAGCGCCAATTGGCGTCGCTGTTTTTTCTTCATCATGTGCTGTATCTCTGTGATATCTGACATTGCGGGAGTGCTAGGATTCGAACCTAGATACCTGGTTTTGGAGACCAGAGTCCTGCCATTGGACGACACTCCCAGTAAACTATCAAATAGCTTCCCTGCCTTCTCGCCACATAATACAGCCAGTCTATACCAAAAAAGACCACAAAAAAAGAGCGCCGCGAGGGCGGGCTCTTTTTTTATTTTTTCGATTCCTTGTGCTTTGTATGCTTACGGCACCATTCACAATGTTTGCTGGTCTCAATTTTTTTCTCAACTTTGCGAACATTTTTATGCGTGTAGTAGTTGTAACGCTTGCAGACAGAGCAACGGAGTCGGATTAGGTTTGGTTGCGGCATAGATAATAGAATATACGATATCAGATAGATTGTAAAGTAGCTCTTTATCTCAGAGACTCATCAAGATCGGGATGCTCGCGCAACAATATTTTTTCTGCGTTCTTCGCGCCAGATTGTGCGCTAACTTCAGCAGTCCAAAACGAGCCTAATTCACGAAAATTTCGCACAACTTCAGCATGAATCTTTCTCGCCTCGTTGACTGTATCTTCCGTATAAGGGTTTTCGTCGAGATCAAAAATCTCGTCTAAGATAATAATGCTTTGTTGCTCTAGCTCTTTTGCCATCTTTTCCGCAACACTCTTTTGCGACTCTTGGTCCCGTCCCCTTTCCTCTTGCTCTTCCCAACGAAAAGCGTCATACTCAGCCATCTTTTCCTTTTCAGATAAATCCCTTCTTGCAAACGATCTATCGATTAGAATCTCGAAGCGCCTCATGCCATTATCGTAGACTGGTCGCATGTCAACTCTTCCATGTACTGTATCAGTAGTTAAAACGAAACCTTGAAGCATATCGAGTTCCTGTCCAATCCGTGCGCGCTCAACAACATTCTGCATGTAGTCCGTGCTTTCTCGTGCAACATTATACTGCTTTTTGAGATCTTCAATTCTCGCCAAGATTTCGGGAGTGATTGCTCTCTGGCGTTCTTCTTCCGTTTTATGTGCGTCAACAAAGATTCCAGTGTAAAAACTTTTTTGCCCCTCAATCTTTTCTGGCTCTGTGGGTTCGGGTATTTTTTCGCTCATAAATTTCTATATGAATATTAATAAAATATACTCTCTATTGTGACATGTTTATATCTTTGGAGCCAATGGACGGAATTGAACCGACGACCTACTCCTTACCATGGAGTTGCTCTACCGACTGAGCTACATTGGCATAATACTGTATGTGTGGGCAGGGAGGGATTCGAACCCCCGTAGCCACATGGGCGCCAGATTTACAGTCTGGTGCGATTGACCGCTCCGCCACCTGCCCGTAGGGAAAATAATACCAGTATTTTACCAAAAGCTCAATAAGAAAATAAAAAAGAGCCAGTAGGCACCACACTGTTGGTGGTGGTGCCTACTGGCTTGTTGCGATGGCTACTTCTTGTCTTTCCTCTTGTCTTCCCTCAGGATGACGGTGACATCTTTATGGATAGTGCCACTGGGGTCCACAACATCGCACGTGTCGTGTGAGCCAAAGATGCTTCCGTGATGGGTCACGGGTCCTACCTGTCTCCCATCATCTGACCAAATTTTCAAACTAAATCCTGACCTGTCTTCCGGAATGAAGGACACGTTCCTATTGTATCTAGACATAACACCTCCTGTAGCAGTTCAAAATTAAACTGCTAGTAGAACTACTACTACAGTAAAAGAATCATGTAAAACTGTCAATACCTACCACTAACAGCGTAAATTAGACTTTCCTATATTTATTTTATAGCTAGGGTTGTGGCCTTTTTTTCTTTACGGCTACGCGAGATCATCTTTCTGCTTCCATCAAACTGATATGCGCCATCTTTGTAGTCAATGGTCATTTTTGTACCATTTGTTATTTTGCCACCGACGAGCATCTCGGCAAGCGGATTTAAAATCTTATTTTGAATTACACGCTTGAGTGGGCGCGCGCCGTAGTGCCTGTCATATCCTTCTTTGATGAGTGCATCACGGGCAGATTTTGACACGGTAAATTCAATGCCTTTTTTGGCAAGACGCGCAGATACCAAATCAAGCTGTATATCAACGATGCGCAACAGATCTTCTTTTTTAAGTGTATTAAAGATAATCGTGCCATCAATACGATTGAGAAACTCTGGGCGAAAGCGCTGTTCGAGTGTTTTGCGAATTCTTCGCTCTAGCTCTTCGTGGTGGCGTTCTGCCTCACGCGCTTCAAGATCAAGCTGGAAACCAATTTTGCCCATCTCAAATACAAACTCAGAACCAATGTTTGATGTCATGATGATGAGCGTATTTTTGAAGTTTACATGTCTCCCCTTTGCATCAGTCAATCGACCATTATCAAGGATCTGAAGCATGATATTAAATACCTCTGGGTGAGCTTTTTCAATTTCATCAAACAGCAAAACAGAATACGGTCTATGACGCACAAGCTCTGTAAGCTGACCTCCTTCCTCATATCCTACATAGCCTGGTGGCGATCCGATAAATTTTGAGACCGCGTGCTTTTCCATATATTCAGACATATCGACGCGTATCAATGACTTCTCATCGTTAAATAAAAACTTGGCGAGGGCTCGCGCGAGTTCAGTCTTACCTACGCCTGTTGGACCCAAGAAAATAAACGAGCCGATGGGCTTGTCTTCTTCACTGATACCAGCGCGCGATCTACGCACAGCATTGGCTACTTCAATGATCGCCTGGTCTTGGCCGATGACACGGCGCTTGAGATCGTCTTCCATATTTGCTAGTTTTGCCGCTTCTTCTTCGAGCATGCGCTCGACCGGAATACCCGTCCAACGTTGGACGACACGGGCGATATCTTCAGGGCCAACTTCTTCTTTGAGCATCTGCCGTGAGCTCTGGAGTTTACGCAATCGCTGTTCTTCTTCAGTAAGCGCTTGAGTGACCGATGGAATTCGCCCATAACGAATCTCTGCTACTTTTGCATAATCAGCCGATCGTTCGGATGCGTCTGATTCTTGGCGCAGCTGTTCCATATCTTTACCAAGCTCACGAATACGCATAATAGTTTCTTTCTCGCTCTTCCATTTTTCTTCAAGCGCACCATATTTTTCTTTCAGGACGGCAAGAGTTTTTTCTAGTGCTGACATTTGGCGTTTTGATTTACCATCATTTTTCATAGCTTCACGCTCAATCTCGAGACGCGTTACTTCGTGCTTGAGGTGCTCTAAATCAAGAGGCGTTGACTCCATATCAAGACGCAAAGATGATGCCGCCTCATCCATCAGATCCACGGCTTTGTCGGGCAAAAAACGGTCAGTGATATATCGACGCGAAAGATCAACGGCTTGTCTGATCGCCGCGTCAGTTATGCGCACACCATGGTGAAGCTCATACCTGTCACGAAGGCCGCGCAAAATACTAATAGCATCTTCGGATGATGGTTCTTCCACATAGACTGGCTGGAAACGGCGCGAGAGCGCAGGATCCTTTTCAATATATTTTTGATATTCTTTTAGAGTTGTAGCACCGACCACATGAAGCTCACCCCTAGCGAGTGCTGGTTTGAGCATATTTGATGCGTCCATGGCGCCCTCTGCGGCCCCAGCGCCAACCAATGTATGTAACTCATCGATGAACAAAAGTATATTTCCTTCTGATCGCTGTATCTCTTTGATGACTGCCTTTAGACGCTCTTCAAATTCACCGCGGTACTTTGTACCAGCTACAAGCGCGCCAAGATCAAGTGCTATCACTTCTTTTCCACGCAAACTCTCTGGTATATCGCCAGACGCGATGCGCTGTGCAAGACCATCAACAATAGCCGTCTTACCAACGCCAGCCTCGCCAATGAGCACGGGATTGTTTTTTGTACGGCGCGAAAGAATCTGCACAACACGGCGGATCTCTTCTTCGCGTCCGATTACAGGATCAAGCTTTTCTTCGCGCGCCATACGCGTAAGATTGCGCGCGTATTTTTCAAGCACCTGATACTTTGCCTCTGGCGTCTCATCTGTAACGCGCTGTGAACCGCGTATAGAAGTAAGCGCCTTGAACACGTCTTCTTTATCAAGCTTGAAACGATCAATGACTTCTTTTGCCTTGGATGGAACTTCCAAAAGGCCGAGGAATAAATGCTCGGTTGAGATATATTCATCTTTGAGCGTTGCTGCTACTTTGTGAGCAGACTCAATCACACGCGCGAGCTCTGGGGTAAGATAAAATTGTTGGTTTGGAGTTATGGCAAATGTGCCACGGCGTTCATCGAGAATATCAAAGACAACATCAGAAAACTGCACATAATCAATCTCGAGGCGTTCAAGAATCGACGAGATTACGCCTTCTTCTTGAAGAAGAAGTGAACCTAGCAAATGCATAGCGCCAAGTGAGTTTTGCCCGCGCTCAACCGCCAAGTCATGCGCGCGCTTGAGGGCTTCCTGTGCCTTTATAGTAAAATTGTTGAATGGGTTATTGAATGGGGGCATATATTTAGAATTTACGTTCTACGAGCACCGACTGGACTTCCTGCTCTTTCCCGTTGCGAATAAATTTTACTTTTATAGTCTCGCCTACTTTATGCTTTTGGATAAATTCAACCAACGGATGATCGACTGTTAGCTTATCTTCGCCAAATTCTATGATTATATCGCCAATCTTGATACCAGCTTTTTCTGCGGGAGATTCGGCTGTTATCGCTGGACTGCCGTCATCACTCGCGACCAAAGCTCCTTCGCTGACAGATAATTTGCGCTCTTTGGCTATGTCTTGATTTAACATTATATACCGGACTCCAAAAAACGGATACGATATTCTACCAATCTTTTCAATATCATCAAGATCTTTCTTGACGATATTGACAGGCAAGGCAAAGCCAATATTTTCGGCACCAGACGCGACAGCAGTATTTACGCCTATGGCCTCACCTGAAAGATTTATGAGAGGCCCACCTGAATTGCCAGGATTAATGGCGGCATCTGTTTGGATAAGCTGGCGCAACTCAAAGCCAGACGGGACAACGGTACGACTAAGGCCTGATACAATACCAACAGAAATAGTATTTTGCAACTCGCCTAGCCCGCTGCCTATAGCGATAACCTTTTGACCAAGCTGTGCAGAATCAGAGTTGCCAAGAGCGATCACTGGAAGACCTTTCGCATCAATTTTTAAAATTGCAATATCATGAAGAGGATCGCGAGCAAGCACCTTCGCCGCATACTTTTTGCCATCGCTCATAATAACTGTATATTCAGCGTTGATGTCTTGAACTACATGGCGGTTTGAAATGATAGTCCCATCATCTCGCACTATAAATCCTGATCCTGACGCAACTTTTGATAAATCTTTTGTAGATACGATACTAACAACAGCTGGAGACACGCGACGTACTATATCAATAACTCTCTGTTCTTCAGTGATAACATTTACAATCTTTTCAGTGTCCTTATCTTTTGAAGAGATATTGTCGCTCACTTTATCTACCGTTTTCTCAACAACGCGCTGGATGATCTGTGGTACAGATTGCGGAGATTGTTCATATAAGGCGGACGTAACTATAGCCGTAGTAAATGATACGACTATGCTCATTAGCAAAAATAGAAGTACGAGTTGTGTTTTGGTGAGATCTTCCATATAAAAATCGACTTAGCTTACTAAGTTGATTATACAATAAAATCGGCTATCTGCAAAGACTATTCCACTGCCTCAACGCGCTCTATGCCGTTGAAATTTTCTTTGAGAATCATCTCAATGCCCTCTTTGAGGGTAAGCGCTGCGAGCGGACAACCCTTGCATGTACCCTTCATACGCAGGCTAACAACGCCGTCTTGGTAGGAGACAAACTCGGCATCGCCTCGGTGAAACGCAAGCATCGGGCTTACCTGCTCTTTGAGAACTTTTTTAATTTCTGATTCCATATTTTTCTATCAAACCGGATACATGCGACCAATCAATATTTTTGAAGAACACCTCGATGTACGCTTTGCGCGCAGTAGCATAATCAATAAAATACGCGTGCTCCCAAACGTCCATGACCAACATCGCTACTGAATTCCACACGCCGCCTTGGTTGTGAGTATCGCAAATGATATTGCGCAAACGCTTGTCGTCAAGATCATAAGACAGCACTACCCAACCGCGCGCGCAAAGCCCAAGGGCTTTAAACTCGGCTGACCAACGTTCTACTGAACCAAAATCACGAACGATAAGATCGGCGATGACGCCTGTGGGTGCCGAGGTGCCTTCAAACATATTGTCAAAATATCCCTCGTGGAGCTTTACGCCGTTTAGCGCAAAGGTCTCTTCTATCTTTAACTCGCGAAGATCGGAAAAAGTAGCGTTTGCTGATGCAAGATCGACAGACTTGAGCTTCTCGTCTATCTCGTTAATTTTTTTAACATAGCCAGCGTATAGAACATCGTGGTGCTCACTCAACTGCTTTTCGCTGATACCTTCAAGCTTTATGTATTTTAATGGTTTTGGTGTTTTCATAGAGCAAGATAATTGTTATGGATAAATTTGATCGCCCTTCTCATCAAACAAAATGATAGCTCGCGTTGGGCATGACTGCGCCGCGAGCAATATCGTCTCATCATCAGCGCCCTTGGGATTGATAACGATTGCTTTATTTTCATCATCCAAAGAAAAAACGCCTGGCGCTACAGCAACACAGCTTGCCGCCCCGATGCACAGGTCGCGATCAACATGAATGCGCGCGATTTTTGGCTTGTTATCCATAATACTTTTCAGCGTAAAAGCGAATAAGTTGCTCGATGTCTGTTATGGCTTCTTCGGAAAGCCCTACACCTACTTTAAGCTTTTTCTGAACTTCTTCCAATGTTTGTGCGCCCTCGAGCACGGCTTCCTCTATATCTTTGTCTGTGATATTGAGACGGTCGTCAATCACGCGAGCACCCTCAACTACTATTTTTTCGTTTTGCCCTGTATTACGATAATAATCGTTTGCTGTTTTTTGGAATGCCTTGTCTGCAAGTACCGAGCAATGAATCTTGCGGTTTGGAAGACCCCCCAAGCGCACCATGATGTGTTGGGGTTTTATCTTGAGCGCTTCGTCTACAGTCAGGCCATTATTTTCGGTGAGCATCACCGAATACATTGAAGTCGCGGCAATCGCTGAACCGCACCCAAAAGTTTTCCATTTGAGATCTTTGATGCGACCAGTATCACGATCAACTTTGATCCACATGTTCATCATGTCGCCACACGCAGGGCTGCCTACCATGCCTGTGGCATCATACTCACCATCGACAGGTGCGTCGAGTAAAATATTGCGGGGCTTGAAAAAATGCTCTTTGACGATATCAGAATAATACCACTTCTCGCCCGTGTATTGATTAATGACATCGATCTTTGCGCCTGCTAGTTGTTTGTTGTCTTGTGTATCCATATTATTTATAGTTTTTTGATGTTGCCTTTACTCGTAATCCTTCTCCTGCGAATGCTTCTGGATGTGACATGCCTGTCGCGTCTTCCGAGACTGTTATCGGTGAGATGCGTCGGAGTGTTTTTACCACCTCGGGCAATACTTCCATCACTTTATCAATCTCATCTCTGGTAGTACTTCTGCCGATCGTGAAGCGTATAGAGGCATGTGCATATTCGTATGGGCGCCCAAGCGCCAATATCACATGCGAAGGATCGAGACTCTCAGAAGTGCATGCCGATCCGGTAGAGCACGCTATGCCGTGCGCATCAAGATACAAAAGAGTCGCCTCACCTTCTATATCAAGTATAGATACGTTGATATTGTTTGGTAGACGGCGCGTTGGATCTCCATTGAGCACAGTGCGGTGAATCTCTCTGGTTAGGCGCGATATAAAATAATGACGCAAGTCTTCAAGGCGTGCCGACTCTTTTTCTCGCTCGTCGTTTGCGATCTGGAGAGCTGTCGCAAGACCTACGATACCTGCGACATTTTCTGTACCAGCGCGACGCTTGCCTTCCTGTGCGCCACCGAAAATGATAGGACGCATACGCGTACCACGGCGAAGGTACAAAACGCCTGATCCTTTGGGCCCGTAAATCTTTGACCCATTGAGTACGAGCATATCAGTGTTGAGTTTTATAACATTTAAATCAAGATAACCTGCCGCCTGACATGCGTCAGTATGAAAAAATGGACCACTGGAAAGATCAGTTTTTGTCGCGCGATATTTACGTACGATTTTACCGATCTCGGCGATTGGCTGGATGGTGCCGATCTCGTTGTTGGCATACATTACGGATACCAAAATCGTATCGGCGCGGAGCGCGCGCTCGATTTCTTTTGGATCTACAATGCCATCTTGCCCTACTGGCACCAAAGTAATCTCAAAGCCTTCTTTTTTAAGAGCATCAAGAGTGTGGAGTACTGCATGATGTTCAATAGTAGTAGAGATGATGTGGCGACCCTTGTCAGCATAGGCACGTGCGACACCTGCAAGCGCCATCGTATCGCCCTCTGTACCACCTGATGTAAAAATAATCTCATCGGCATGCGCGCCTAAAATATCTGCAATAGTCGTGCGCGCAGTATCAACCGCATCTTTTGTACGACGACCTTCGCGATAGAGCGAACCCGCGTTGCCAAACTCTGCGGTGAGATACGGCGTCATAGCGGAAAAAACACGCGAGTCGAGTGGCGTTGCGGCCGCATGATCCATATAAATTCTTTTAATATTATTTGTATTCATTATATTTTTATTTCTGCTGAGAACACGCCACATCCTTTACATGGAAAATCTTCATTAAACGAA
Organism: Candidatus Ryanbacteria bacterium; assembly: GCA_943354465.1. GTDB lineage: Bacteria > Patescibacteriota > Minisyncoccia > Ryanbacterales > GWA2-47-10b > SICQ01. The sequence goes on along the minus strand of CALRCC010000002.1, from coordinate 17,823 downwards.
TAGTAGATTTCGCGCCCTTTGCGCTCTTTTGTGATGAGACCCATATCGTCGAGCATTTTGAGATGGTACGAGACGGTAGGCTGGGTAACGCTCATTGTCTGTGTTATTTCGGCGACATTGGTCTGTTTTATCTTGAGCTCGCGCAAAATACGAACACGAGTACTATCAGATAGTACTCGAAAACAATTTGTACATGAGTGGCCAGGCGCATCAGACATATAGATAAGTATCTATATTTCTAGATAAAAGTCAAGCGCAAAGCACTATGCGTCGTTTCGTACAAAAAGACGCAATTCATTCGCCACATAGAGTAGCGATTTCATGGGCGGTAAAATGGTGACAAGATACTTGAGAAGAACGACATATTTGAGAGCCCATGGAAAAAAGCCGGCCCAACGAAAACTTCCGGCCTCCAAAAGGGCGAACTTGCCTCCGATAGGGACGATAAACTTTGATGGTTTCGGCTTGTACGGCACAAGTGTGGCTTTTGGATTTTTGATAAGCTTGCGAATAATCCGCGATACATATCTTGCCTCGTGAATAGCTTTTTGCGCTGTCATAGGCATTGGTGCACCAGTACGCGCGTCAAAAGTTGATGCCAAATCACCAATAGTAAAAATATTTTGATACGGGCTCACGCGCAAGTTTGGATCTGCTATCAAACACATTTTTCTATCAAAACTCGCCACTTTAATGATAGATCCCTCGCAGGCACCCTTTACGCCAGCAGTCCATACCAAAAGATCAAAACCAAGTGGTCGCTTTTCTTTTCCGAGATACAAAAGATTCGGCCACACATCTACGATGGCACTACCGGCTAACACTGTCACGCCCAAATCTTTGAGACGTCGTGAGGCTTGTCGAGCTACCCAAGGTGCCGATGAGCTCAATACCGATGGTCCAGATTCCACGACTACGCATGCCCAATTGCCAATCGGGCGACCGTGCAGGCGCGAGAGTTTTTTCATATAACCTACGAGCTCGCCTACAAACTCAACTCCAGTAAAGCCGCCTCCACCGATCACAATAGTAATTTTTTTATGTTTTGGCGTAGTGAAGAAAAGCTCGTCAACACGATTGCGAATATTTGCCGCCTCATTGACTGATTTCATACCAATTGAATTTTGTTCAAGATGGGGAATAGAAAAATAATTTGTCTTGCTACCGAGAGCTACTACCAAATAGTCATAATAAAGCTTGCGCCCATTACCAAAAATGACAGCGCACGCATTTGGATCTACCGACGTCACCTCGCCTTGTTCGATCTTGATCGCTGGAATATGCGAGAAAATATCACGCAATGGGATAGCGCCAGAATTGAGAAGCTCTTGGTTTTCAGCGCGCTGTTGTTTTTTTGTCTCAAGCGATTTTTCAGAACGAAAAAGTGTCGCGGTCTCATAAAACTGCGCGTAGAGCATATGATATGGATTGCGATCAATGATGAAGATCTGCGCTGCTTTTTTCTTTGCCAAGTCGAGCGCCACACGAATACCGGCATATCCGCCTCCCAAAATAACAACTAATGGTTCACGATGCATACGCCGAGTATATCATGAGTTTGCGCGAGTACACTGTTGATGGAGCCAGAGAGAGGAATCGAACCCCCAACCTTCGCTTTACAAAAGCGCTGCTCTACCGTTGAGCTACTCTGGCGCGGTATATAATTATTTTTTATAAAGAGTGATTGGAAATGTCTTTACCATGCGGGTCGGTATCACCCAAGATTCTACTACGAGATACATTGCTTACTTTTTTCCATGCATGCATTTGCTTCCAATAGCTTGATTCCCGCGGGATAACACGAAAGCGCTCTTGGATCATCATTCGAGCTTCTTTTGTCTGACCTGCTACTTGACCTGCGAGCCGTTCAAATGATTTTAATATATGATCAATAAGTTTTAAAAATGATTCCTTTGCGCTCACACGATACCACTTGTCTAGACGATCAAGCTGTCCGACAACATACAATCGTACTATGGCATTTTCTGGTGACTGCTCTGGCTCTATCCCATCAGCATGTAAACTTACACGCACAGTATTGAGATGCCTCAAAGGGACTGCAAACATGCCAGCAACCCCAATAAGAAAAATAGTTACAAGTATCAACATATCTTTAGTTTAACCCTAGAGTTCGTAGCGTACAAACTGTCTTATGACGATGCGCTCGCCGAATGTTGCAGATGATGTGCCGATTAAATCGGCTACTGTTTGTGATGGATTTTTAATGTATGCCTGCGTCATTAGCTCATCTACAGATGATGGCTTCATCGCGGCGATGTGCATAGCTACTTCATGTGCAAGTTTTGCAAAATCTTCGTTGCGAGATACGAAATCTGTCTCCGAGCGCAATTCGAGTAACACGCCGACGCCAGAACCTCCGTGGATATATGCCTCAATGCGTCCAGCGTTTGTCTCGCGAGATTCTTTTTTTGCTGCCGCATCATTGCCCAATTTTGCCAACACCTCACGGGCTTTCACCTCATCATCACCTGCCTCTAACAGTGCCTTACGTAAAAGCGCGATAGATGCGCCAGTCTCTTCACGAAGTTTCTTAAGAAGATCATTATTCATGAGCCTGAGAGAGCCCCTTGCGATATGCTTCCGCTATTTTATTAACAATGAAATTGATGCTTTTTGATGAGTTATCATTACCGAGGATTGGATGCGTCACAGATGCAGGGTCGCAATCGCTATTTATTAGCGCGATAATAGGAATTTTCTTTATCTTTGCCTCCGCGACAGCAATGCCTTCCTCACCAGGGTCAATGACGATCATGGCTTTTGGCATACCGATGAGACTTGCTACGCCATCAAAATCTCGCGTAAGTCTATCAATCTCGCGCTGGATACGAAGCTGTTCGTGCTTTGTATATTTTTGAAGCTCACCAGATTTTTGTTTTGAAATTAAATCTTGCCAGTAGTTGATCCTATCGCGAATGATCTTATGGTTTGTGAGCATGCCACCAAGCCAACGCGTCGTAACATATGGATGTCCGAGAGAAAGTGCCGCCGCTTTTACAAACGATACAGCCGCTGGTTTGCTACCTACCCACAATATTTGATGCTTATCCACGCCAAGCTGTTCTACATATGCGAGCGCTGATTCGAGGTGATCCCATACTTTATCAAAGTGGAATATCTCCATATTGCTCTTAACGCCCGAGATGAATGGTCGCATACGAGGATGACGGCGAGTACGCGCATATCCAAAGTGAACCCCAGCCTTAAGCAGTGGATCAAATTTTGCATCGTATCCTTCGCGTTCTGTAGATGGAGTTGCCTGCATAATGTTCTATAGTATACACAAGGATAAATGGTCTTGCAAGGGCAATCAATATCTGGTAACCTATAAGGTATTCGCATATTACTATCATGAAATCTGATATTCATCCAAAATACTTCAGCGAGGCTATAATATCCTGCGCCTGTGGCAATAAAATGAAACTTGGATCAACAAAAGAGTTGATTGAAGTTGAAATTTGCGCACAATGCCACCCATATTATACTGGCAAAGAAAAGCTTATTGATACTGCAGGTCGCGTAGACAAATTCAAAAAACGCCTTACAAAAGCATCGACAAAGCCAAAACAAAGGGGTAAGGCTCGTAAATAATATCATATTATGGACGGAGTTATCCTCGAGATACGAGCTGGTGTCGGAGGAAATGAAGCCGCGCTTTTTGCAGGTGAGCTCGCATCTATGTATACAAAATACGCGCAAAAGCAAAATTGGCGCGTTGCGTTAGTCAGCGAGTCAAAATCCGAAGTAGGCGGGATAAAAGAAGCGGTCTACGAGATCAAAGGCAAGGGCGCGCACGAGGCATTTAAAAATGAATCGGGTGTACACCGCGTACAGCGAATACCAAAGACAGAAAAGGCTGGGCGCATTCATACATCAACCATCTCTGTAGCTGTCCTCAAACTTGTAGAGGCAAAAGAAGTGACGATCAGCCCTAGTGATATTGAAGTAAGTTTTTCGCGCGCCGGAGGTCCTGGCGGTCAAAATGTAAACAAAGTAGAAACAGCCGTACGCGTTCTCCACAAACCTACTGGTATTGTCATATCATCACGCGAAGAACGCAGTCAGCTTGCGAACCGTGAACGAGCAATGGATGTTTTGCGTGCAAAACTCTACGAGGCACAAAATATGGGAGCCGCAGGCGCACAGCAGTCAGAACGTAGAGATCAAATTGGCACGGCAGACAGATCAGAAAAAATACGTACATATAACTTCCCTCAAGATCGCATAACAGATCATCGCATCGGCAAAAAGTGGCACAATATTGAAAAAATCCTTGGTGGCGACTTTGACCAAATTGTTAAAGCGTTTGCAAAACAAGCTCTGCCTTAATAGCGAAAAAAAACTTATTTCATATTCCCAAAGGTCTTTCCTTTGTCGTTCAACCAAAAATCAACAAAATCCTCAAACTCCTTAAACTGACCAAAGTAGTCTGGTAAGGCATGTTTATTGAGAATAATATGCTCCAGGCGTTCTTCGCCAAGGTAATCCATATAACTGGAGGGAGTATATTCTTTCAAAAATCTTTTCGCCCTCACTTTGTCACTAATACCATTTTCTTTCCATGTAGGATCGATTATTTTAATTGGATTGAGATGAATATATGATAGCAAGTATTTTAAATATTCATCATTTTCTATGTGAATGGCTTTATATACATTTTCAAATAACTTCCCCGTGCGATGATGTTTTTTATTAAAGTACATAGAATACCCAGTAGAAAGTTTTGTAAGAAATTTTGTAATTCCATTTTCCTCTTTCTCCCTCAATAACAAATGAAAATGATTTGGCATGAGACAATAAGCGCAAATATCCACAATCTCAACACCCTTTTGAAACTTCGCAAAATCTACAAAGGAAAGACCTTTGGGGAACTGATCACGAATGTTAACAGGAACATTGCTGTTGCAAAGATACAATAAGGACAAAAATCGAGTATAGTCAGAATCTTCAATATAAATAATGCGTTTATCTGTACCGCGATTGTAGACATGATAAAATTCGCCTACAGCAAAAGATACTTTGCGTTGCATATATCTACTATAGCGGAATCTATACCACAAAGGAAAGTCCTTTGTGGACTATTCTGCGTCTAACATCCGACCATTTTTGCGAAATTTGTATGGGCTTTTGTCGGCGGCATCGCCATTATAGCTCGTACAAATCTCATCACCATTTTTTATGGGCTTTATCGCCCTAAATACCAACACTTCGTCTTTTTCGCGGTAAATATATTCTGCGTTTGGCGTCCAGCTATGGTTATAAATTGATCCATATCCTAGGCAAATAGCCGCCATCTTTGACTTTGGCCCCCAATCAAAATAATAATTAAAAAGTTCTGTCTTTTTTATATATCTTTTCTCGCTCGCCGAGATTACTACGACTGGCGCTGTCTCTATAATATCTCCTTTTTTAAAATTACGATTAGCAACCACGCCCCTTCCGCGATCTTTTATTTTTTGCACGCTAATATTTACACCTTTGATAAAAATGTTTTTATTCATAAAAACATTTATTATCTTACGGCTATACCCTGGATAAGATCAATCTGACTTTGATATTTCTCAACTTTTGCGAGCACCTGATTACCGTACGCACGACCGAGTGATGAACGCCAATTTCCACCAGCAAAATATTTAGCCGCTGCAGTATGTTCGCCCGCGCGCGTATTTGCGCCAAGCTCTCCCAAATAAATAGCTGATGCCATAAACGCGTCTTCCGGGTTCCACGGATTTGGCGGATTATGCCCTGTCGCACTGCCAACTTTTGATGCGTATAGCTCCCATGTTGATGGGATAAATTGAGCGGGGCCCATCGCTCCTCCCCATCCTACAGACATCGGGCACGATAACGGCATCGAGTCCGGATTCATACCCAAAGCCGTAGTTATGCGCAAATATGGAGCATGATCGCGTGACGGCTTCATGATAGACCGCCATTTTTTAGCGTCAGAGCTTGTGGGCAAATTGCACTGACCTACGTTGCTACCAAGCGCAGACTCTTGCCCTATCACGCCCAATATAAATGCTGGACGTACGCCAGTCTTCTTTGATCCGCGCTCTGCATATTCTACTGCTTTTTCAAACGGTATAGACGGAGAGCCCTGCAACAAGAAAAGTTGCGTACGTATAGAGGCGGCATTCTTTTGTCTATCAACAACAAGCTTTTTGTATTCTGACTCCTTTCCTTTTGTAATCTTCAAAAGATCTTTGCGCTCTTTTTCCTGGACTTCAAGCTGTTTACGTTCAAGCTCTTGAAGAGCTCTCAACTCTGACTGTTCGCGCCTGCGATCGATAAAATCATCGCGCGCCACCTCTTCTTCTTTTTTTGTATCGCGCAATACAGCAAAAGAGTTCTGCAATGATTCTTGCACAGTATAAAGAGATTCGATGTCACCCAAAAAATCAGACATCTTCTCATACGCTAACAATGATTCTAATACAGATACTTCATCGTATTCAGCGAGAGTACGCAAAGATTCCGCAAGCGACAATTTCTCGCGATTTACTTTTGAGACAATCGTGGTTATATTTTTTTCTTTCTCACTAATCTTGCCTTGTAGAGTCTGTATGGTTAGATTAAATGCCTTAATCTCAAGTTTTGTTTTTGTAATTTTCGCGTCCAAAATATCAATATCGCGCTGAAAACTCGCCACTTCTTTGCGCTTGCCTTCTATTTGTGTTTCAAATTGTTTTATCTCAACCTCAATACCCTCTAACTCGCGCAGAAGTTTCGCACGATGATCTATGACTGCACCAGTCAATTCTTGGGCTTGCGAAAACAGCGTCGGCAACACAATGCCAATCGCTGCAACACACAACGCAATGATATATTTATTCTTCACCTGCAGAGTCCTCTGCCTCCTCTTCTTTCTTGCCTTTTTTCATTACAGCGATATCTTCAATATTTATGCTCGTTTGATTTTCTAGAGATGCGATCTCTTCTTCTGTTCGTGGAGGCACTACCTTTGCAATAATGGCATCATTCTCACCAATAATCTCTACGCCATGAGGAGGCTTGATGTCTTTTACTGAGATAGTATCTGTAAAATCACGGAGCATAACAAGATCCACAGAAATTTCATGTGGCAAATTTTTTGGCAAAGCTTCAACCTCTATCTCATGCATAACTTTTACCAAGACACCGCCAAGCGACTCAACGGCACTTGACTCGCCAATAAATATGATTGGAACATGAATTTTTATAGTATGATCAGCCGCTACTTCATGAAAATCAACATGAAGCGGAAAAGATTTTATAGGATCAAATGTAATCTCGTGAATTAAAACGCTTTTTTTGCCTACACCACTAACTTCAAGCTCGATCATACTGGATTCGCCAGCTTGTTTGTATATCTTTATAAGATCCTTTGCGCCCACTGATAGCGCGGATGGTTCTTCAGGGCCACCATAAACTATCGCTGGGACAAGCCCGCGATCACGCAAATCTTTTACTTTTTTACCAAAGACAGTACGCTTTTCAGCAAGTATTTTTTGCATTTATTTATACTATCAGAAAGTCATTAAAAATGCCAGATAGCATTTCTGGATAAGCATTTTTTGATAATATTATTTTATAACGATTATATTTGGCGGAACACGGCCAGCCAACGCTTCTATTATATTGTTTGCCGCAACCTCTGACATCTTTTGGCGAGTTTCTATGGTAGCAGATGCTGTATGTGGCGTTAATAATATATTTTCAAGTTCAAAAAACAGCGGATCAATCTTTGGCTCTTTTTCATATACATCGAGCGCTGCTCCAGCGATAGTCTTATCATACAACGCCCGATACAACGCCTCTTCTTCTACGATTGGGCCACGCGAAGTATTTATAAGAAATGATGTTTTTTTCATCATCTTAAACCTTACATCATTCATAAGATGTTGGGTTGATTCTAAAAGTGGCACATGAATACTGACAAAATCAGCCTTTGGCAAAAGATCTTCAACTGTCGGCACAAATACTGCTCCGTAATCTTTTTCAAACTGCTCGTTGCGTACTACATCGTAGTAAACAATCTTCATATCAAAACCGCGCACCGCATGATGAGCTACGCGCGCGCCGATGCGTCCCAATCCAACTATACCTAGGGTTTTACCAGAGACATCGTTGCCCAACAGCAACATCGGGCCCCATGCCTTATACAGCCCTTTGCGCATAAAACGATCACCTTCACTCATACGTCGTGCAAGCGCGAGCATCATACCAAACGTATGTTCAGCGACAGTCTCTGTCAGTACATCTGGAGTATTGGTTATATATATGCTTCGCTCGCGCGCCGCTTTCATATCTATATTATCAAAACCAACGGCAAAATTAGCGAAGATCTTGCATTGCTTGCCCGCGGCATCAAACACTTCGCCATCAATCTTATTGGTCAGCAAGCTCAACACCGCATTATATTCCTTGCCAGTCAGCGCTACCATAAGCTCTTCTCGCGTCAACGGGCCATCTTTCTCACTTACGGCGACTTCGTAGCCCTGTTTTTGAAGCGCAATGATCCCTTTATCAGGTATTTTCTCCGTAACAAATATTTTTGTAGACATAATATATATTTTAATGTGCCATAAAAGGATAAGTAAAGGGATAAAAAATAAAATACAACGACAACAAACACTATAAACATAACAAACTAATATTCATTAATACGCTATAGCTTTTTAATGAAACCAACCTGTAATATTCTAGTCCGTACTCTAATCTACTTTGATCTATTCCAACAAGCCTTAATGTATCCTAAAGTGACTATTTAATGCCAATAAATTTGGTGGTGAGTGCGTTGTCAAAAGCGCTAAATCCTTATCTGTTATGCCAAAAAGCTCTTTTAGCATGGCGATCTCTGTCTCGCACGGATACATTGATATAAATATACTTCGTTGCAATGGATAGAACCCCCACATTATTAGCTTTCTTCGGAGGGCCTCGCGAGCATTCTTTTTTGATTCCGGTATATCAAACATAATGACACGCCACAAACCATCGCGTTTACGAGGAACGAATTCAATATCATCGAGGGCAAAAATACGTGCTTCTTTCTTGCCACTACTTGTAAGCACGACCTTTAAACTTCCATCTTTTTGTGAATGAAAATCAATAGATCCGCGCTGCCTAAGACGACTAAGCGCCGTGTTAACTCCGCGATCCTTCCACTCCTTGCGAATTCCTTTTATAAGGCGACGCGTACCAATAGGCGAGCTTAAAATAATTGATAGTGCGATACCTGTACCAAGTGCCTTAAGTATTTGCGATGGCAAACTTTTTGCTCGTGCGACTTTCATACTTTTTTATTATTTATTTATATTTTATTTCTTTTAACCTGCGCATACACAGTTGGCTTCATTAATACGCTATAGCTTTTTAATGAATACTAATTAATATTTATATTAGGATACTATGCTTTTCCGCCGCTGCCGAAAAGGTCAATGTGAAGTAATACGATTTTTTTTACCTCTGCGATTTCTGGTGCCATAATTTTATAAAGCGCGTATTCATCTTTTTCCGCGTCTAGCTCTTTTCGCAATGTATCAACAAATGCTACGCGCAGATCGGTTGAGATATGAATATTGGAGATACCGGCCGAGATCGCCTGTTTGATCTGATCATGAGGTACGCCAGAGCCACCATGCAAAACACATGCTGTATCAGGTAAAAGCTCACGGATACGCGCGATACGCGGTATATCTAAATGCGGTTCGTTAAGGGCTATACCATGTATACTGCCAACTGCTGGCGCCAAGCGATTAACGCTTGTCTCATGCACAAAACGCGATGCATCGTCTGGATTTGCTAGACTTTCCGGCGGTACATCAATAGCGCTCTTGTATACTTTTGAAGAATCGGTCATCAAATACCCTATCTCGCCCTCTACTGATATTGCGTCATTTTTTGCACGTGCATATTCGACGACTTCTTTGGTTTTGCGCAAATTATCTTCGAGAGACTCTTTCGAAAGATCGATATGAATAGAATCATATCCGGCATCAATCGCTAGCTTTGCTTTTTCAACGCTTTTTGTATGATCAGCATTAAGATAAAACGGCATTTGGTATTCGTCGCGATAACTTTTAACAAGAGCGACTGCCTGTTCAAGCCCGATAAACTCGCGTTCGCCCTCGGAGGTGCCTATCATAACGGGTGAGCGTTTCTCCACGCACGCCTCAATGATTGCTTTTAGCATCTCGAGGTTCGGCACATTAAAATGCGGAACAGCCCATCGTTCGCGCGTAGCGCTAGCCAACACTTCTTTGAGAGGTTTAATCATGATAGTTTTGCGAATACTTTTGGTATGTAATCAGCCGGTGCCTCTGCTAAATATTTTTCAATTTGTGATCTGCGTAACAATCCTTCTTGTGCGCCGACGTACTGCACAACTGACATTGAATTTATCGGCCCCCAGCGCATAGCTTCTTGGAGATTCAAACCCAAAGCTAACGCCGATGTAAACGTAGAAGAAAACGAATCCCCCGCCCCCGTGCGTTCAAATGGTGGCTTTGGATCTGGATATGGTCGCATATACCATATAGTAGTGCCGTCAGATGTATATGATCCTTTTGGGCCGTCTGTGATAACGACTATTTTTGGACCTATGCGATGAATGCCCAAAGCCAAATGGGAGATATCATTGTCATCGGTTTCCAAGATACGCATAGCTTCTTCGCGATTACAGAAAAAAAGCTCTGTGCGCTTGTATAAATCTCGTAGACGATGAGTACCGAGTTTTATTTGAAAAGTACCAGGCTGAAACGCAAGGCGCGCGTCTGGATGCTGGCGCATATAAGTCGCGACATCATCATGAAACTGATCTGCGTGCTCGCCAACAGAACTAAAATAAATCCATTTGGGTTCATCTATGTCTGGCAAATGATAAGTATAGCGCTCATGTCGTATAAGAATCGTACGATCATCTTTGTACCACAATACATAATGATAATTTGAAGCGACACCTTGATTGCGATGCACAAACGATATATCGACAGACTCTTCTTTGAGTTTGGTCAAAATATCGTCTCCGGCACGGTCATCTCCGATATTGCTTATAAACGCGGTAGAAAGACCAAGTCGCGATGCGGCAACCACGGCATTTGCGCTATTGCCTACTGCTGGGATAATATACGCGCGCTCAAAAGGAATTTTGTCGCCGTACCCAAAAGCTAGCTTGCCATCTATGAGCTCTGCGCCTTCATCAGCAATACGAATAAACGCATCAGTGACTACATCGCCAATAGATAAAAAATCGTATTTCATAATTATTGATTAGATCGGTTCATAACTTTTTGCGCCGCAGAGACTATATGAGAGACCCCCATGCCAAAATACTCTATAAGTTCATTTTTATCGCCCGACTCTCCAAAACGATTTTGCACGCCAACAAATTCTATGGGCACTGGATATTCTCTAGCTACAAGCTCCGCTACTGCAGAGCCAAGTCCTCCTGCTACTTGATGCTCTTCTACTGTGACTATGTGACGTGCCATACGTGCCGCGTCTAAAATAGTTTTTTCATCAAGAGGTTTTATAGTATGACAATTTATAACGCGCACTTTTTTGCCAAGTTTTTCCAGCTCGCCTGCCGCCAACAACGCATTATGAACCAACGGCCCTGTAGCGATAATAGCAACGTCGCACGCACTAGCATCAGAATCAAAAAATATCTCTGCCTTGCCAATCTCAAACGGAGTTGCCAGCGTAGTAAAAATAGGACTTTTTTCTCGATGAAGGCGTAAGTAAAGAGGTTTGCGTAGTACGGCGGCGGCGAGTATCGCCTTCTTGGCCTCCACCATATCGCATGGTGAGACGACAGTCATGTTTGGCAATACGCGCATAATCGCCATATCTTCTACGGCTTGATGTGTCGCACCATCAGGACCTACGGAAACCCCAGCGTGCGAACCCACTATAATAACTGGCTGTTCGTTATAACAAATAGTAGTGCGAATCTGCTCCCAATTGCGTCCTGGGCTAAACATCGCGTATGAAGAAATGACTGGTAACTTGCCAATAGCGGACATACCAGATGCAACTCCTGCCATATTTTGCTCCGCGACACCGATCTCAACAAATCGCGCTGGATATTTTTTCTTAAACGGCAAGATCATAGTTGATTCAGTAAGATCGGCACAAAGCGCGACTATGCTCGGGTCTTTATCGCCAGCTTCTACCAATCCTTCTCCAAAACCTGCGCGTGTTGGTTTTTGCTCGAGCTTTGCAATATCAAGAGAGTCCTCATGAAGTTGTGCGTTTTTAAATATCATTCGTGTTCACTGCGTATTTTGCCATTAAGAGTGCGCAACTCGCGCAATGCTTCCTCTGCCTGCCTGTCTGCTGGCACTTTATCAATGGGGCCCTTGCCAGGAGGATTGCCATGCCATTCAAAGCGACGCTCCATAAAATCGACTCCTTTCCCTGGTATAGTATGGGCTATAATCATCTTTGGTTTTTCATAAATAGCTTTTGCTTCCTCAACCGCATTAACAATCTCTGCCATATTGTGCCCGTCAACATCTATGACATGCCAGCCAAATGCCTCATATTTCGCGCGCAAAGGCTCTAACGGCATAATATCTTCAGTAAAACCGTCAATTTGAATATTGTTGCGATCCATAATCGCTATCAAGTTCCAAAGCTGTTCACGACCAGCCAACATGGCCGCCTCCCATGCGATACCACAGTCTTGCTCGCCATCGCTGACTAGGCCATAGACAAAATTTGTTTTTTTATCCATACGAAGTGCGATCGCCATACCTACCGCTTGAGCGATACCGCTACCAAGAGGTCCGGAGCTCGTCTCAATGCCCGGCAATTTTGTACGATGAGGATGACCCTGCAAGCGCGAGCCAAACTTGCGTAATGTTTTCAATTCTTCTACCGGAAAGTATCCTGCGTGAGCAAGAGTTGCATACTGTACTGGACAAATATGACCGTTTGATAATACTACAAAATCGCGATCAACGAGCGCTGGATTTTTGGGATCGTGCTTTAGTAAATGAAAATAAAGTGCAGTAAAAACATCCGCCATACCGAGTGGTCCAGCCGAATGTCCTGACCCCGCAGATACAAGCATCTCAATGATAGACTGGCGGATATCATTTGCCTTGAGTTCTAGCTCAATTACTTTTTTGTCGTCTACATAATTCATTGTACGATTATTGGCTGAAAATCTGTATTAAACTTAATGGGTATTGCTTTAAAATCATATATCTTCTTATTTTTAATATCTACTTCAAACATCAAAGCTTCCTTTGTATCTTTTGAAAATGCTTGATCAAAAATAAAATTGCCAAGACTATATGCTATCACTCCATTTTTATATTGCTCAATCTCTTGTGCAACATGCGGATGATGCCCTATTACGATATCGGCGCCTGCATCTATCGCCTTGCGCGCCAATATCTGCTGTTCGATTTGCGAGCGCGTCTTATATTCTTCGCCAAAATGAAATGATACTATCAGTATATCAGTCTTATCTCGCGCCTGTCGAACGGACTTATTGATAATTTCTATACCAGCGATCGCGATACCTGAAGATTTATCGCCTGCCTGCATCCATCTTGGCCCAATGTCTGAAAAACCCAAAAATCCTATCTTTGTGTTGCCTCGTTCTATAACTGTCACATCATACGCTTCTTTTTTATCCAATCCAGCGCCTGTGTATTGAATGCCTGCATTGTGCAAACGGCGCATTGTATCTTCCATAGCTTCGCGCCCATAATCTCCCATATGATTGTTGGCAAGTGATACGATATCAAATCCCACATCATACAAAGCTTGCGTTACCATTGGGTCCATACGAAACGAATATATCGATCCGCTCCTACTGCCAACGTCAGATACAGGTCCTTCAAGATTTCCAAAAGTGATGTCAGCGGAGCTCAACCTGTCAATCATATGCACAAACGGGAAAAGATAATCACCATGATTTTTTTTAACCTTGGCGCGGATACCTCTGTCCATCATAATATCGCCGACGAAGAGTAGCTTGATATGATCATCATCACGCACATCCGTATACGACTCTACTGTGGGAATGCCATCTCCAAAATAATTTACAGCTGAAAAAGATAAAGAACCGAGCACTACGCCACCAATGATCGTGGCGCTAATGTGCAGAATCGTCTTAAAATAAAGTTTAGGCGACATCGCGCTGTAATTTTTCAAAAGACTCACCAAAAGTAGAATCGCCTAAAAAAAGCGCCGACCCAACAACCACAAAAGAAGCACCAGCATGCGCGCAAGATTTTGCTACACCTTCTTTGATACCTCCATCAACTTCAATCGGCACATTGGGGGCATGTGCACGCAAAAAAGCAATTTTCTCAAGAGTATTTTTATCAAAGCTCTGTCCTGCTGGACCCGGGGATACGGCAAGCGTTTGAAAAAGCTGGACATCGTCCGCGTACGGCAACAAAATATCTGGAGCTGTTTGTGGTGCTATAGCGAGACCTGCCTCGACGCCAGCCTCACGCAACATACGGATAATACCGCGAGGATCATCTGTCGTCTCAATATGAAAAATAAGTCGTGCCATCGGAGTCTTGAGCCATTCAATAATTTTTGACATTGGGTCAGTCACCATCAAATGAATCTCTATAGATGCCGACGAAGTAAAGTTTAAAAGATCGCGCGCGTCATGCCAAACAGCATCTGGCGTAAATGAACCATCAGCTACATCAACATGAATCCAGCGTGCGTATTTTTCTGCTATGCGTATCTGCTTTTCAACCTCTGCAAATGTGCGCACATTTATTGCTGGCACAATCTCCGTCATATATTTTTGCTATCAATGTCTGCAATACGGCGCGCATGACGCTCATCGCCAGAAAACGGCGTATCTAACCATAGTGATACGGCTATCTTTGCCTCATCAATAGAAATAAATCGTGCCCCAATCGCCAAGACATTTGCATCATTGTGCTCGCGAGAAAGCTTTATGATATCGAGCTGGCCACCATAATAAACTGCAGCGCGAATGCCAGTCATTCTATTTGCAACAATCGCCTCTCCCTGCCCTGATCCACCGAACACAATCGCCAAAGCGCCTTTTTCTTTTGACATTGGCTGTACTGCAAGTCTTATCAACCCTGGATAATCGTCTAACGGATCTTCCTGAAATGCGCCCTTGTCTATGACCTCATGATGCGCGTCAATCAGCATCTTTGCTATGGCTTCTTTGTGATGGAACCCTGCGTGATCAGACGCTAAATATATTTTCATTGTGATAAAGACTCGCCTGCTCTTTGTACATGAAGAAGCAATGTTCGCGCGTATCCATATTCGTTGTCATACCATGACAAAACTTTAACAAGCTTGCCATCTACAACGCGCGTAAATTTTGCGTCTATGATCGCTCCGTACGGCTCGCCGATAATATCTGACGATACAAGCTCGTCATCGCTAACTTTCAAAATCCCCTCCCATCGTGGCTCTGCTGACGCCTTGCGTAAAATATCATTTATCTCATCTGCTGTTACCGATCGTTTTGTAACAAAAGTTATATCAGAAATAGATCCAGCTGACACAGGAACGCGAAGCGAGATGCCGTCAAATTTACCCTTGAGACTCGGTACTACGCGAGTGACAGCAATACCAGCGCCAGTCGTAGATGGCACAATGTTTTGCGCCGCCGCTCTACCACGACGCCAATCTTTGCCGTCAGGCCCATCAACAAGATGCTGTGTAGCCGTATACGCGTGTACTGTTGAAAGTATAGCGTGCTCAATACCAGGATTTTCAGAGAGTATCGCCATGACAGGAGATACGGAGTTTGTCGTGCATGATCCATTTGACGAGATAACGATTGATTTGAGATCTGACTCGTTGATACCGCAAAGCACCGTTTTGGCGTCTGTACTATCGTCGTCTTTTGCTGGAGCCGTAATCACAACGCGCTTTGCACCAGCTGATAGATGCGGACGCGACTTTTCAAATGATTCAAAAAGTCCGGTGGACTCAACTACAACATCAACGCCGAGCGCGCCCCACGGTAGCTTTGATATCTCGCGCTCTTGTACAAATTGTATGACGGCGCCATCAATCGTAATTGTTTTTTTTATATTGTCGGCTTTTACTATATGATCCCACTTGCCATACACGGTATCGTGAGTCAACAAGTACGCGAGATTATCAACATCGCCAAGATCGTTGATAGCTACTATATCAATATTTTTTGTACCAAACGCTTGCCGTAAAAAAAGTCTGCCGATCCTGCCAAAACCATTTATAGCGATTTTCATAGATTTACTTTATATCAATAATACGCTGGATATATAAATATGCCGAAAGTGCGGCTTTGACCGCGTCACCAGCGGAGACATTGTTTTGCTTATACATAGCATCAGTCACATCGCCCGCCGCCCATATACCTTCGCGTGAAGTAGCCGCAGTACGATGATCAATAACGACTTCGCCTATCTTGTTGATAGTTACTAGATCTTTTACCATCTCGGAGTTTGGCACGGCGCCAATCTCAACAAACACGCCACCAACAGCCAAACGCTTTTTCTCGCCAGATTGTTTGTCTTGATATTCTAATTCTGCTACAAATTTGCCGTCTTTATCGCCGTAAATTGCCGAAGTCTGTGCATTGAAGATAACTTGCACGCCCGCCTTTTGCACTTTTTCTTGAGTGATGGGGTCGCCTTTGAGAGCTGTGCCATATTCAAGTAAATAAATCTTTTTGGCATACGGTACCAGATCAAGAGCGGCCTCCAGTCCAGCGTTGCCTCCGCCAACCACTGCGACATCTTTACCACTAAAAAGAGGCGCATCGCATGTAGAACAATACGCGACCCCTTTGCCATTGAATTCTTCTTCGCCTGGGATGCCTAGCTTGCGCCTACGCGAACCAGAGCCCAAAACAACAGTCCTTGCTTTGTGGGTGATGCCACCTTCTGTTAGTACGGCAAACGATTTGTCTGATTCTTGCGTTATCAATTTGGCGCGATCACCAGTCACGATCACAATAGATTCTTGTGCTCGCACATGTCCTTCGAGATCCTGCGCCAGATCAAAACCAGAAATATTTTTTGTGCCGATCCAATTTTGCACATCGGTAGATACTTCTGATTGCCCGCCAAACGATTCAGTGATGAGTAGAGTTGAAAGTTTTTTCCGCGCGGCATAGACTCCTGCGGCTACTCCCGCAGGCCCTCCGCCGACAATTACAAGATCATACATGGGCGCATTGTATCATGCGCGTGATATCGGTCAAAGGAAAATGATTTATTGTGGACGATAACCTGAAGTGCCTGCGCCTGTCACAAACAATAGATAATTATCTGCAGTTTTGCCTCCGTTGACAACACTACCATTAGCAGACTCAACACCTTTGATTTTCAAAAAAGATCTTTGATTCGCGAACGATGAAAATCGCCTTACTCTAAACTCTATAATACTATTTATATTTACTATTTTTTCAACTGTCGCCGATCCACCAAACATAGGAGTTAGCTTGCCCGTAGAAGAATCTAGAAACTCAATATTACAGTCGCCTGCATCAACAGTGTATGAATTTGCCGAAGATTCTGCGCAGACACCATCAAGAGTTAACTTTACTTGATTTGTAAAATCGCCTACTGGAGAAACCTTTAACTTTATTCTGCTGGAAATGCCGGAGCCATCAATTTGGATATCTGATACTGGATGTGCCGAATGAGAATCAATATCACACGGTGAACCAGTGCACTCAGACGGAAGAGCATGCTCAATTGTAAACGATCCTGGTGGAGGTGGAGGTGGAGGTGGTGGAGGTGGAGGTGGAGGTGGAGGTGGAGGTGGAGGTGGAGGTCCAGGTGGAGGCGGTGGAGG
>CALRCC010000001.1 GCA_943354465.1 Candidatus Ryanbacteria bacterium | reverse complement strand
TCTGCGTCAGTACCACAGATGATTGCGCCACTACTATCTGTCTCGAGTGCTTGGGTACATGATTGGAGGTTTGTCTGAAATGCGTTTGCGAATATACCTCCGGTGAATGTTGATGTCGCTGATGATGTGTTGCGTAGTTTTCCATTGAGATCGATACCAAGTGTGGTGGTTGCGTATGATCCGAAAGTGACATTGCCAGTGATGTGAAGTGTTGAGCTTGCATTGATAGTGCCTGCTGTTGCGATGGTTGATGAAGCCGAGATTGTATTGAGATATATGTTGGACCCTACATCTAATGTGATCTGATCAGTACCTGTGATATTTGAATTGATATTTTTACCTCCATATATTTGTAGAACATTTGTGTTGGTAATCGTATCGGTTGAGCCATCGTCGTCTTGAATGTCAAAGCTTGAGAATGAACCGCTACATACTCCGTTTCCTGCTGTACAAATCTTTGATCCAGAGATGAAGCCAGAATTTGCGATGACTATACGATCTGATACTTCGATTGCACCATCGGCTGTAGTAGCATTGCCTACTCCCAACCCTCCAGAGATGTATGCATCAGCTGTGGCTGATCCTGCGCCACCGATAGCTAGTGTTGCTAGAGGTTGAGTTGTGGTACCTCCTGCGAAAAGATTTGCGCCTAACCAAGCATTGCCTGATATGTGAGCTGTACTTGATGCGTTAAATACTGCTGTACCAGTCAAATCCAACGAGCCACCTGCAATATGAAGACGACCAGCGATTGACGATGACGCTGATGATACAAAACCATCATTGAAATGCCATGCTAGTTGATCAGCAGTTGATGACGCTGTAAAATATTTGGTGCCTGAAAATGCACGATATACAAGATTAGGAACGCCTGCACTACCTCCAGTAGCATCACTGCCACAGATGATAAGACCTGAAGAGTTTGTATCGAGTGAATCACAATTGATAGTGCTCGTGCTCGTTAAAGGGCCTACTTTAAGCGCACCAGTGATGATTGCATCACCTTCAACACTCAAAATACGAGCGGGCGACGTAGTGCCTAACCCAAGCGAGCCATAACCAAAAATATTACCGGAAGCCTGAATAGTACTTGATGCATACACAGATCCAGATGAAGTAGCAAAAATATTACCCATTGAGTAGAGGCTTGTATCTAGGCTAAATACAGTACCGCTTAGAGAAATATTTTTACCATCTGTGTACGTAGTCCCGCCACAGCCACCACTTCCAGAAGTACAAACAGCCGATCCATTAAAAGTAAATGACTCGCCTTTCGCTATAATCTTACTTTTTCCCGCTAAGCCAAGATTGACAGTTTTGCCATACGCGCCAAAATCACCGCCGACTTCAAGTACTTGATCAAACGATCCAAACTTTGCCCACATCCCGCCATTATTCATACTCATGCCCTGGAAAACACTTTGGCCATCGACCAACATATTTTTTGTACGCAAATTTTCAGTCGCATGGATGCTCGGGGAATAGATCTCTTTTGTGCCGTTTATAGATTCGCCCTGTATCACACGGCCGGCTATATAATCCTTTGCAAAAAGATTGCGCGCATTGACATCACCATGAACTTTTATGCTCTTTGAAAAAACTGCATCACCAAACACTGCGAGGCCTCCATCTACATTCAACGCCTGCAAAAGATGAGTAGCGCCCTTTACGCGTAGCGTCTTTCCTACCTCAACTTTGCCCTCCAGAGATACATCGTCATAAGTTATATTTCCATTTTTTGTGACAAACGCCAGAGTCATCTGACCGCTTGATATCCCATCCAAATAATCTGCATTTAGATTTTCTACTTTAGTCATTGAGCTAACTTTTATCGGAGCTGTACCGTTTTGGATGTTCGCCACAAGTTGACCGCCTGCCTCAATATCATTTTCAGAAATTACATTGCCGTAGATGGCTACATTGCCATTTTTATCGAGCAACAATATTTCATTTGCATGAGTGCCAGCTCGATGCCCCATCAAAGTTTCTGCATCGCGTATTTTTTCATACGCCGCGAAAATCATATCATCTGCCGCTCCCAACAAAACGCGTGCCGGAGAAAGTACTAAAAATAAAACAATAAAAAATAAGATAGTAAATGATCGCCTATTGGTGACAATATTTTTAATCTCTTTTTTGACTTTGCGCCATGCACGATGCGTTACTCCAAAATGGCCTTCTACAGAAGCGTCCATAAAGGTCATAAACTTTCCAATAAACTTTTCAAAAAGAGTATCACTTTTTAAATCAAGATCAGTCTTCTTTGCTAACTCTGTCACATCGTTCAACGCATTTGGCTCCATTGAAGTTGATACAAGGCGCGCCTCTGGATTTTGGAATAGTGTAGAGGCATAAGTATCCAGCATTGATACGCTCGAATTTCTTTGTGCGATTTGTTTCGCTAGATATTTCCGTACAGCATCTTTTGTCGTATACCAATTACGCCCAATTTTTTTGGACTCTATCCTGCCCTTACGACAAAGCAAGCTCAAATACTCCGTGCTATATGGAGTGTCTTGAGATGCCTCTGATACTGGAATGAATGTTTGTTTTTTTTCTTTCATTTCGATTATCCGATTATGTATCGGATACCTGATTTATATTGTAAACGAAAGAAAAAAAGGAGATAGCGACAAATCTCCCTTTTTAATAAATCCTTGTGGACAGCTTTTATTTTAAAAAAATGCTGTAAACGCCTGTAATAAGCTCGTACGAGCTTTCTTTAAAACCAGTTAAAATATTTTTACGTATCAAACATTGATTATATTATATAAACCTTAATAAACTTTATATAAAAACATTACTACTGATTGAGAAAGGTTACTCGAGAAAGAGGATAAATCCTCATAATGGGCACACCAATGATATGCCTAACATCAACTAACCCATAAAACTCTTGTGTGGCGCGATCTGGCATGACAAATACTTCTTGTGCATCAATTTTGCCTACTCCAGGCAATGTCAGCATGACCGTTCCAAAAAGTGGAAGCTCTTTAATGACGCTATCTCCGTCCTTATTAGTTACAGAGACTATGCCATCATTTACCGATATTCGCTCTTCCGGCAAGGCAATAATACGTCGCAATGAGCGCTTTTGAGTCTTGTCGTCTCTGAAAACAATAGTGGAATCGCGTCTAAAATCAGCCAAACGATTAATCAATAAGACATCCCCACTACGAAATATAGGCGCCATAGCATCGTCGCTAACAATATATGGCTGTATAACCATATATCGCACAACTGTACTAATAAAAATGGCGAATATAAATATCTTAATAAAAAGTCCAACGCGAGCCATACTACTATGGTAGGGCTTGTGAGAATCCTTGCAAGACCCCTACAATGAACAAATGCAGATAGTATCCGTGAGTCCACTCGTATCATTGCCGCAAAAGTATGCTGGCTCTTTAAACTATTTTGCCAAGGATCAACTGACTTTAGGTATGATAGTATCTGTACCATTTCAAAAACGAACAATACCAGCGATGGTGCTGACAAGTGAGCCGCTTGCTGAAAAAAAGATAGCGATTAAAAAATGAGCATTCGCTCTAAAACGCATTTATAAGATTCTTGGCTCGCAAAATATAGTGCACCCGTCGCTAATCACGATTGCTCACGATATGGCAAATTACTACCAAGAACCTGCTGGACAAATTATAAAAATATTTTTTCCAACATCTTTTTTGGCTTCTCCTCCAGCAACACGCGAGCTAGAAATACCACCTCAAGAGCTTCAGCGTCCACGCCCCGATATTGTCTTAGGATCATTTGCAGAGCGAATTGAGCACTACTCAATTATAGTGCGTGAAGCGTACGCTAAAAAACAATCAATTGTTATTTTTGCACCAACTCTTGCGGTACTCGAATATATAGCATCATCGCTCGCTCATCTACCATTAAATCCTATAATCCTGCATGGGTCGCTAACGCCAAAGCAAACGCGAATCGCCTGCGGTCGTATTATTTCAAAAACATCTCCATCATTGGTCATATCATCTACTCTCGCGCTTGGGCTTCTTTCTGGGTACGAGAGCATAGTCATAATTGAAGACTCAGATTCTAATCATTATATTCGACAAGAACATCCGCGCATTAATACGGCAAAGGCGACGATTCTTTTTGCTCAACATATACGCGCAAAATGTATTGAAGGAAAAACTTTGCCCAGCATTCGCGACTTAAACGAAGAACGCCAGCTACACTATCTTTCATCGCGCGTAAAACAGCGCGCGCCAGGTGCGATTATTGATATGCGCCAACAAAAAAATCCGATAATTTCAGACGACCTCTTGGCTCTACTTAAAGAACATACGGAGCGCGCACTATTATTCACAACTAGAAAAGGATTTTATACATTTATTATATGCAGTGATTGCGGCAAACTTCTTGGGTGTCCAGCATGCAACATGCCACTTGTCATGCGCGACAGTGGCAAGCGTATGTATAATTGCCGTAAATGTGAGCGTGAGCTCCCACCAGAAATACCATGTTCCACATGCAACGGATGGAATCTACGAGGATACGGCATTGGCACGCAACGCGTGCTACAAGAGCTTAAAACTCTTGGAGTGACTCGCCCGCTGTGGATATATGATGATACCGTAGCGCCAAATAAAACTATAAAAGAAAAAATTATAGCTCAATTCCTCACATCACCTAACGGCATTTTAATAGGCACTGACGCTATGTTAGAAGAGCCACGCCTGACAGCATGCCATGGCGCGATTGTTAATCTTGATAATCTGTTCTCAATACCTGATTTTAGGATCAACGAACGAGTGCTTTCTATAATACTAAAGCTGCATGGGAAAGTGTCTGACGCATTTATATTTATACAAACTAGGTTTTCTCAGCATCAACTTTTTGATCATTTTATACGCCAAGATATCAAAGGATTTTTGCGTGTAGAGTGCGCAGAACGAAAGCAAGCAGATCTACCTCCATCTATACTTTTTATAAAAGCGACGATACGCGATACACAACAAGATCGCAGAGCTGCAAAAGTAAAAGGGCTGACCGATCTTGTCACTGGGCTCGCCGAATATGTATCAAATTATCCAGCGTTCAATGACGACACTCGTCATCATATTTTAATTAGCATAAACGAACAAAATTGGATAAAAAACGCGGAAAATCTCAAGGAGATACTCTCTGCCCACAAAGATCAATGGGATATTGTAGTAGAACCAGAAAATATCCTATAGTAGTGACATGATACCAGATATAGTCACATTGCCGGCGCCAGTACTGCGCAAGACTGCAAAACCAGTAACGGCAGAAGAATTCGGTACGCCAAAACTTGCTAGCATTATCAAAGATATGTCAGTAGCACTTCGTAAAACATCAGACGGCATTGGTATAGCTGCGCCACAAATAGGGATATCAAAACAAATATTTCTTGCATCCGATGAGGCGCTGGCCCTAGACAAAGGTTGGGAACCTAAAGATATCGCAGATGAAAAGGCAAAGAAAAAAACTTGGCAATATGTCGTATTTATAAATCCTACAATTATCAAAATAGCATCGAAAAAAAATGCGGGTACAGAAGGATGCCTTAGTGTACCGAGGACATATGGCATTGTATCGCGCGCAGAAAAAATTCGAGTACGTGCATATGATGAAAACGGAAAAGTTTTTGAGTACGGAGCCACAAAACTTTTCGCTCGCCTCCTACAACATGAGATAGACCACCTTAGCGGAGTGCTATTTATAGACAGCGCTAGAAAAATTACCGAGCTCAAAGACACTAAATGAAAAAAACTAGCATAGTATTTTTTGGCAATAGCATTTTTTCTGTGGCTATTCTAGATGCGTTAGTAAACGCTGGTTTTGATATATCGGCTGTCATCACAAGCACTGACGAACCGCAAGGGCGCGGACACATACTGACATCGCCACCTACTGCGCTATACGCCAAAGATCATAAATTATCGCTAATACAAAAAAAGATCACGACTAAAGATGACATACCGAAATGCGACCTTGGCATCATCGCATCATACGGCCACATCATACCAAATGATATTTTAAATATTCCTACACATGGCACGCTAAATGTTCATCCATCGCTTTTACCTCTCTATCGTGGACCAACGCCAATACAAACTACTCTGGCCAACGGCGATACAGAGACTGGTATCACCATCATGCTAACTGACAGCGAGGTAGATCATGGCCCGATCATAGCTCAAGAAAAATTGGCGATAGACGACTCTGATGATGCGCGCACGCTTGAAGACAAATTGGCGCATGTGAGCGCCAATCTTTTGACGCGCATAATTCCTGGTTGGACTGGTGGCACCGTACAAGCTCATAAACAAAATCATAATGACGCGACATTTACAAAAATGCTCACCAAAGAGTCAGGACATATTGATTGGACGAAGCCAGCGAATGAGATCATTAACCATATCCGTGCATATAAAATCTGGCCGACAAGCTGGAGTATGCTAAACGGCAAAATATTTAAAATAATAAACGCAACGCTTACTGATATACAACGATCAGCAGAGAGCAAGCCGGGGACGCTCATTGCACAGGATAAACAGCTATACGCCGCTGCACAAGATTTTTTGATACACCTCAAAACAATACAGCCATCGGGCAGTAAGCCTATGGCTGGTAGTGCGTTTCTATCTGGACTGCGCGAAAACACCGCGAATCTAAAACTTCTCTAATTTACTGCGATACGCTTACTGGCATAGTCGCGGAAAATCCATTCCAGTTTGCCATTATTTTTGTTGTGCCAACCTGTTTGCCTTCCGCACTGACATAGGTGCCACAATAATTATAAACCGACGTGGACACGCACTTTGATGTCGCATATTTTAAACTAATGATACTGGAGTTCTCAACACTAAATCTTGCGTCTACACGGTAAGGCTGTGGCATTACCTGCGCACACATCATACCGCTGGGACAAGGTGGCATTGCAGGCGAAAAATGGGCTTCAACCGCTTGCGCCTGACCTACTCTGATATTCATCGAATCTGATATGAGATACAAAGACCCGTTGGCGATTTTCTCGCCCACCTGAATAGTCATGCTTGATTTTACTTCTTGGCCCGCGTTATCGCTCACCATAAAATAGACCGTGTAGGACCCAGCGCGCGCGTATGAATAAGTAAAGGTTGTCGTCTGGGTATTGGTGGCTCCACTTCTATTGTCGGACGGGGAAATATTTCCCTGTTCATCGCCCCAAGTCACCGAATAACGCAAGCTCGCGCGTTCAGGATCATATGCCTCAATAATCCAGCTACCAGCCTCCCCCACGCTAAGTCGTGATGGGCCTTTGACACTCTTGATCACAGGAGGTTGATTGGTCGTAGAGTCTTCTTTAATCGTATTGTCAGATACTGGGGGACGCGTGCAACCATAAAGAGCGTTAAGTTTTGCGCGCGTACCCTTACCCACATACCCCGTACCGCTAGACAGACCTACGGGACGCAATATTTCATCACGATACTTTTCTTGAAACGCGGTCACACCAGCGGCAAGCGTCTCATCAAAATCCGTACGCGCATCTTTTTGGGTGTAGAGACCCTCCCTACGCAATACTTCTTTGAGATCGCCTGTCTGGCTATTTTTGTCACCGATGCGCATATTTTGCTCAAAGTTGTAACACCACACATTGCCCTGCCCCTCAACACTTGCGAGCTCTTTGCGTAGCATGGTTAGTTTTGTTTCGATCTCTTTGATCTCAGCGCGAATTTCATCTGCAGTTCTTGCAAAAACAGGCGATATCGTCGCGGATATCAGCAAACCGACTACTGTGATAGTTATGATTTTTTTCATAGTATTAATTACTATAACCCAATAATGATTGATATATAAGATATAACGACTCTAAAACTTATTTGTGGCTTTCATGGAAAAGTGTACGCGCGTCCTCCCACAACTTTGGCTCACCCTTTAATTTGAGTGAATACCAAAATTCAACACCCCAAAAGTAAAAGGAATCAAATCCTGATCGTGCGGCGTATGCCGCCATCTGTGGTAAATCATCATCACCGAAAGACTTTTCGCGCTCCGCGCGTGAGAAATACTGTGATGCCCCAGGCCCCCACGGCTCCGCCTGCAATTCAATGACCACGCCAGGTCGCTTACCCACTAAAAGCTCAGCTACCGCGCGTTTGAGTCTAAAAAATGAAGGTGGCAACGGATATGTGAAATATCCAATGCGTCCATTATAGATAGTACGGTACATAGTCGTACCAAAAATATCAGCGCGCGACATGGCTGGCACCCACGCGGAAAGCTCTCCCGAGTCTGTGATCATGATGGGTCGCGATGGATCGAGCTCGCGCACGAGTGCTATCTCCTGATCAAGAAATTCCTTGCGAAACGGAGGGCAAATACCAAACGGCAAAAATGGCTCGTTCTCAACTTGCCACACAACAACGCTCGGATAACTACGATATCGCTCAACAACTTTTTGCAGATAATTTAAAATAAGCTTATCTTTTTCTGTCTCACTCATATTGCGCGCCCATGATGCCTCATGACATTCTGGCCAACGTGGCACCTTGCGACCTATAGCCAAGATTACTTTGGCGCCAACGTCGTTTGCACGGCCAAGCTGATAATCATAATCATCAAAATGCCATTCTCCAATTCTTGGCTCTACTTCTGGCCAGTAAACTGGGATACGAAGATCTCTCACGCCTAGATCTTTTAATATCGCCTCATACATCTCAACCCACGAGATTCCCAACGACTGCGCGTAAGTATGCGAAAATGTTACGCCCCACACGCGAAGTTCTCGTACAGGCGCACGCTGTATCAGTACATATATCGCAAGTCCTACACACAACAAAACTCCGATCAACGCACGCAATATCTGATGATGCCCTTTTTTTTGATACTTCATGCAATAAAAAGTAAATATGAAGCCATGCCCAACGCCGCAACTCCAGACAGCTTTGTAAAGATGGCACCGCGCGAAAAGTCTTCAGCTTTATACTGTGGCAACAGATGAGAAAGAATTGCTGCTAATAAAAACGCAAACAAGTATTCAAAACTGCCCAACGCATGCACCAAAGAAACGGATATATTTGCGAGTGCCAAATTGATCAAAAAAAGGCCTGTCGCGCCAATAAGTTTATTGAGACCAAAGATTGCAATACCGCGCCGTGCTGGACGCTTGGCATTTTTAAGAGCACTACGCACGCCTGGAAACAGCATGAGCGATAACGCAAAAAGGATTAATCCAAATCGCGTCCAAATAAGACCGTTGATAAAAGACGGAGTCGCATCAAAAACAATTCGTGCAGATACAAAATGCACTGAAAGAGCAAATGCGGCAGCAAGCGTCAATCCACCAAGTAATGCACTAAAAAATACCTGTCCCCTACCTTCCCATGCGAGCAATACACCGCCAATAATCAAAAGCGTGAATACCCAAAAATTCCAACCATCTACACGCTCGCCCAGTACTTCAGCAGAAAGAGCAATAGTGATAAACGGCGCTATACCAACAAAAAGTGGAACAACGCGCGAAACCTCAAAACGCTGAAGAGCGTTGTAAAAACAATACAACGATATACCAAACGCGACCCCAGACAACAGCGCCCACCCAATAATTTTGAGCGGCAAAAGATGAAATCCAAACGGCGCTAATAAAATAATAAAACTACTCAAAACCCCGGTCCATACCGTATAAACGCGTGGATCAGGTATAGTGCGCGCCAAAAGCCCCTTGTCAATAATTTTAGAAAGTGCTGAACAAAAATATCCCGCAAGTGCTACTGCCGGCCACATGATATTATTGATTTATTAATGATAAAGACTGCGACATATCGTCATATTAATGCCAGAGTACTCCACAAGCTATGCATATCTTATCCACATGATATCCAAAGGACTCCGCTATATACTATATATATATGGAAAAATTTAACAACATTGGTAGAAAATTATCATGGCTCGCACCGATTATTCTGCGTCTTGGGCTCGCCGTTGTTTTTATATTCTTTGCGATTCACAAACTTACACCGGCGACAGCTGGGCAAGGAGCCGCAGAGATTGAACAACTTATTGGTATAAGTCGAGAGCTCTCTCTGCCTCTCAATTTTTATTTAGGCATTTTAGAGGCGCTAATAGCACTCTCTCTTATCACAGGTATTCAAGTGCGTCTCGCTGGCTTTCTTGCTGGTGGCATGATAACCACTATTTTTGTAGCATATGTAAACTTCAAAGGATTTAAACTGACACCGGACATCTACCGTGATGTGGGACTAGCAGCCGCTGGATTTGCGATATTTCTGTTGGGTAACGATCGTCCTACTCCTCGTGGACGATGAGCTTGCCTACTTGATCATAATGGCCTTCGCCACAAGCGACAGTGCAGTAAAATTGAAACTCCCCTTTTTCTGAAGCGATAAATGTCACGGTTGTCGTACTCTTTGGGAAAATACGCTCGTTGACAGCAAAATTATCAATACCTATGCCATGATCATAGGTATCAGCATTATAAATATGTAAAATGACTTTTGCCCCACGCTTTGTCTCAATAATATCTGGATCAAAGCGCCATTTCCCTTCAAGCGAGACCATGTTGCGCTCAAACACCGTCACACCATCCCACACGACAGCGCCAACATCTTTTGGTCGGTAAAACTTCTCATAGACAACGCCACTGCCAATCAAAAGCGCTCCAAATAAAAGAAAGATGATATATTTATTACCCATATATACGCATAGAGTGATTTAAGCCACTATGATAAGATAAAGTTAATATTAATATAGCATATTTATAAATTTTTATGGCAACTATCCGTCAAAGTTATCGTGTACATGGGATGCACTGCGCAAATTGCCAAGTGCTCATCAATAAAATCTTATCAGCGCAAAAAGGTGTCTCTAAGGCAAACGCAAACTATAGCTCCGAACGCCTTATTATTGAATACGATCCTGCCACCATAACGCTCGATGCGATACGCGGCCTTCTCAAAAAACTTGGCTATGGGCTTATCGTACCGAAAGAAGGCGCACTAGAGGAGGAAGAAGTAGAAAAACACCGTTTGGCTGAAATACTGCATCTGCGCAACCGTACAATTATATCGTTTCTTCTCGCCACCCCCATCATTCTATACTATATGGCGGTACATATGTTTAACCTTCAGCATGGCCACGCTCTATGCGTAGGAGGAACTGATAACCTCATTAAAGTCATTGACGGTGCCTGTAATGGGACTTTAGTTGACCTCAATTGGATCTATTTGATCATGACTACGCCTATCCAGTTTTTTGTGGCATGGCCATTTTATCGCAATGCGTTTACGGCACTCCGCGTTGGCTCGACAAATATGGACGTGCTCGTGGTACTCGGCACCACTACTGCCTACTTCCTCTCAGCATTTGGATTTTTCTTTTCAATGACATTTAAGCTGAGCCAAGACTCATTCTTTTACCAGCAAATATGGCAAGGATTGAGTCACCCGTACTGGGAATCATCGGCCGCACTTATATCATTCCTCATACTCGGTCGATATTTTGAAGCACGCGCCAAGGGACAAGCATCGAGCGCTATCCGTAAGCTTCTAAAACTAGCCCCTCAAGATGCCATTATCATTCGTGACGGAGTAGAGACAACTGTAAAAATTGCCGATATTCAAATAGGCGATGTATTTTTGGTAAAACCAGGAGAAAAAGTAGCCACTGACGGCATTGTCATTGATGGCGAAACAGCTATAGACGAAAAAATAATCACTGGAGAATCCATCCCAGTCAATAAAAAAGCTGGAGATCAAGTGATCGGCGCTACCGTAAACAGCTATGGGCTTCTCAAGTGTCGAGCGTCCAAAGTAGGCAAAGATACGCTCCTCCACCAAATCGTAAAAATGGTAGAAGAGGCACAAAGCGCCCGCGCCCCTATCCAAGATTTTACTGATCGTGTATCAGAATATTTTGTGCCTACTATTGTGGTCATCTCACTCTTGTCATTCTTCTATTGGTATTACATCGCGGGTAAAATCATTGCTGTAGCACTATTGGCCGCTGTTTCTGTCCTTGTTATCTCATGCCCGTGCGCGATGGGTCTGGCAACACCAACTGCTATCATGGTGGGTACGGGCAGAGGCGCGGAGTTTGGCGTACTTCTCAAAGGTGGCGAAGCGCTTGAGAAAACTCGTTCACTCAACGCTATAGCATTTGATAAAACTGGCACGCTTACAAAGGGCGAGCCGTCTGTCACCGACATCGTCCCAATCGGCGGTATGACGCGCGATGAAGTACTCAAAATCGCGGCGACTGCCGAGCGAGGGTCAGAGCATCCACTTGCGCAAGCAGTCGTCAAAGCCGCCAAAGATCTAAACCCCCCAGAGCCAAAAGAGTTTAAAAATATTTCTGGTAAAGGAGTTTCAGCTCTTTACGAAGGCAGGACTGTCTTGGTGGGTAATGACGAGCTTATGAAATCAATGGGCATTGATTATGCCTCTGGCGAGAAAGATCTTGACCGCCTGCAAGATGAGGCAAAGACTGCGATATTTATCGCATACGATGGCAAACTCATAGGGGTTCTCGCTATGGCTGATACACTCAAAGAACACGCCTTCGAGACAATCGCCGAACTTAAAAAACGAGGTCTTGAAATCATCATGATCACTGGTGACAACCAAAAAACTGCAGATGCGATCGCAAAGCTTGTAGGCATAGATCGTGTCATGGCAAAAGTATTGCCGGAGAAAAAAGAAGAAGTTATAAAAGAGCTTCAAAGACAGGGCAAAAAAGTAGCAATGGTTGGCGACGGTGTCAATGACTCCCCTGCTCTTGCACAAGCTGAAGTCGGTATCGCTGTTGGATCGGGTACTGATGTGGCGATCGAGACCGGTAGCATAGTGCTTATCAAAGATGACTTGCGCGATATTGTCACAGCCATCGATCTCTCACGCAAAACGATTCGCAAGATTTGGCAAAATCTTTTCTGGGCGTTTATTTACAATATTGTAGGTATTCCGCTGGCGGCAGGTCTGCTCTTTTACATCGGGCAAAACTATCCTGCATTTGTTAATGGCCTCCCGTGGGGCAAAAGCGCGTTTAACGCATTTCTCAAGCCTGAATATGCCGGCTTTGCTATGGCATTTAGCTCCGTATCGGTAGTGGGCAACTCGTTGCTTCTGAAATACTTTCGCGAACCCAAGATTGCGCGAGAAAAAACGGCATAGTAAGATAAAAAAATATGGCAATCATAAAAAAACAATTTGACGTGGGCGGTATGCACTGTGGCTCATGCGCGGCAGGTATACAAATGGTCCTCTCAACACAAGACGGCATTCAAAATGCCTCAGTGAGCTGGGATACCAAATCAGGCGAAGTTGAGTTTGATGACTCAAAAGTAACTGTGGAACAGATTCAAAAATCAGTCGCTGAGCTCGGATACTCGGCAACCCCAAAGTAACTCTCATCTATAAAAACAGCATGCTATAGCATGCTGTTTTTGTTTGCGTACGATTAGATAAAGGTGACGAGCGACCAAATAAGCGCTGCCGATATCGTGAGTGCCCCAAGACCCGCGATCACTGCCTGCGCAAAGGTTATCTTCTTTTTATGAAATGCGATACCAGCTACCGACGGGCCTGCGATAAAAAACAAAAGCGATGCTGCCCACAGTATGCCGAAAATATCCATAGAGATTAGTGGCCATGCTCACCGCCGTCTTGCATCATGCCTGCGTCTCCTTGCCCTTTGGTAACAGATATATCAAAGGTAGTGGTATAGTCGTTGCCATCGCGTGAGAACTGCGCAAACGCGCGGTACAGACCTGGATATGGGAATGTGACATGTGTGTCGATTGTTGGGCCAAATGACGCACCAGCAGGCACGTCGTGGCCATATCCTGGCACCTCACCGTGCGTATGGAGGAAATAGCCAAGATCATAACTCCAAAGCGCCAAGTGCATAGGCGCGCCAAGGTATTTGACCATATCGCCTACTGGGTTTCCAGCATCATCTGTCATTGTATATTCAAGATGCGCTGGCACACCAGATTGGATTTGTTCTGGATTGGTCTTTAGACTTACCATGAAATCATCAAACCTCTCTTCACGCATAGTGTTTTTTATAATCACTACCGGCTCTTGTCTGTCACCATGCACGATAATTGTGTTGCGCACCACGCCTGCATGCCCCTTATGTGAGAATCCGCTTGCGATATAATATGTACCACTATTTTGGAACTTGACTTGCACAGAGAACTCGCCCTTAGCACGCATTTCATCAGTGATTGGTTCAAAATCTTCAGGATGGATATGCATAAAGGTTGCAAGATCCTCGGAGACAATAATTACATGCACCAAACGCTCATGATCGACCTCTAGATCTTGCAGAGGCGCCCCACCATCATCTTTTAGCGCGATAGTTATCTTTGTCATCTCGTCCGGCTTTGGCATTGCAGGATCAGTACTCACCGCGCTACTAAATACCATATCCATATCCATATCCATATCCATATCCATATGTTTCGTATGAAATTGGAAGTTGTGCGGTAATACCCAACCAAAAAGTGTGTATAGACCGATAGCGAGCCAAACAACAAAACTTAGATATGTGCGCGAGCCGTGTATCTTCTGCACGCGCTCCGCTTCAGCAGATGTATAGGCCTCGCGGCGTTTGCGCAACCAAACCCAGATAAACGGAATAAGCCAAATAGTCACCATCATATAACTCCCAATCCATAGATTGCCTGCTGCTGGCGGAGCCTCGTGTGCGTGACCAAGCTTACCTATATTTGAGCCTAAAATATTTGTTATAAACTCCTCCTGCGTCACGCTCTCAAGATAGGTATGGATACCTGAAGATACATACCAATCATGTGTAAATGTTCCAAGCGTAAACAGAAAACCTGCGATAAACACCATCGCCCATCCTGTCGATCTCTCAACTTTGGTGCGATGCTTGACCAAAAAACCAGTTGCATTGACGCCCAAAATTGCATAAAAAGTAAGGATGAATAGAGGAGTCACGCGTCCGAGCGCCTGTACTACCATGATGAGCCACCCTTGAAACGCACTACCGCTCACCAAAATCTGCGGGATTATTACGCCATTGAAAAGTGGATTTGGACAACCAACTCCCACATTGCCCAAGAAAAGACCGAGCAAAAATGCTTTTACAAACTCTTGCTGACGCTGGATAAAATCAGGAAACGCACCGCTATAGGTTGGCATTTTAAACCCGCGCAAACCAATATCATGAAATGCAAAGAGAAGCCCCATGGCACCTGCAAACATATACATCCAGTTTTTCGCCGTCTCGGCACTACCCAAAAAGGTTAAGCCGATTTGCCCCAATAGTGCCCCATAAAAACTAAGCGTGAGTGTAACGCCAGCGGCAAAAGCCGCTGCGATGCCAATACCACGAGCGTATCCCTTGCCCATCGCGAGTGGTACCACCACAAATGCAAGTGGCAATGTGCACGGCAAAAAAATCATCGTAAGGCCTACCGCATAGTCATAGAGATAAAAGATAGCGCTATCGGTTGATGGTGCCGCGAAAAATACCCACCTAAGCCCAATTGCGAATATCGCCGTTAAAATAACGGTGAATCCCAGTAACGGAATGCGAATCTTCTGATTATCTTCCATATATGAATAGTAGCATAATTCATAAAAATCTTGCATACTATAATTCACATGCAAAGCTACTTTACTGCGACGCTTCTTGGTATAGTGCAAGGACTTACCGAGTTTCTCCCAGTATCATCTACTGGGCATCTTATTATATTGGAAGATTTTTTTGGCATTTCCGCCAAAACCGCTATTCCATTTGATGTGATGGTACACATGGCTACAGCGCTTGCTGTCATTTGGTATTTTCGCGCTGATTGGGCGCATCTAGTCAAATCATTTACTTCGCGCATTGATACGCGAGGGCGTAAACTTTTACTTAATATTATTTTGGGCACAATCCCTGCAGGACTGGTCGGTATTTTATTTGAAGACGCGGTCACAAATACATTGCGAACACAACTTGTTGTGGCGATAGGGCTCATAGTTGGTAGCGCGCTCATAGCAGGCGCAGAATATATGCGCCATCGTAAAAATCATGATAGTGGGATGATCCTGCCATACGAGGGTTTCATTATCGGAATCTTTCAAGCGCTAGCGCTCTTTCCTGGAATTTCTCGCTCTGGGGCTACGATCTCTGGAGGATTGCTGTTGGGCAAAACACGCACTGAAGCTACACATTTTTCATTCTTACTCTCAACTCCTATTATCATGGCCGCTGCCATCAAAACACTTACAGCCGGACCAGAGCTTGTTATCACTGGCCCCAATGTCTTTGGTTTTATAGCCGCATTTGTATCGGCTATCGCCGCCATCAATCTGATAACCAAAATAGCCCAACGCTCAACGCTGATGCCATTTGTGTATTATCGCCTTGCACTCGCGGGCGTGATCATCATCTCACTCGCCATTTAAAAAACAAAAACCCCAGAGCTATGCTTTGGGGTTTTTGTTGTTTGCGCCGACTATCGGCGGAAACCTCCGCCTCCGCTTGGTTGGCGGTTGCGATTGCAATCGCGACAGAAGATGCGACCGTATGTTCCGTCATCACGCTTTGTGGGCTGAAACGGAAGCTCGGTCACAGCATTGCCACAGCTTGCGCAAGTGATTCCAAATGATGTTACATCGTGAATCTGACGCGCTGGTTGTTGCATATCCATATGAATGTGCCGTTGCCTAGTTTTCCTTATAATCCTCCTTCGAGCTAGGCAAGCGACTTCTTTTTCCTAAACTATGAAAATTGCCTAATCGTTGAGTGCGCCTACAATACTATATTTTTCTTTTTTTTACAAACAATATCTTTGTGAATATCTCGCCCACAAATAATACTTTTTTCATTAGTACTCTTTGCCCATCATGACAGGCACCTTTTCTGGACCCTTGTCACGATATCTGTCAATAAAATCTTGGACGCGTACAGTGTCAAAACTGCCGTCAGCGTTGAGATTAAAAGTATCAAGACGATTCCATGCGGACAACGCTACATCGGTCTCATTTGCGACACGCACGGAGACAACAAGATAGGTATTCTTGCGTGCAAGCTCTATCAACCTGTCCTTGGTACCTTGCGAGATACTTGGCTTGTATGAAATCCAAATGCGGCCATGCTCGAGTGAATGTACCACGCCCTCCTCTGGCAATTCTTTGTCGTAGATACCGTCGCGTTGTGGGTCAGGCCAGTGCGGACCTGATACGGGTGGGTTTGATTTCCAAGTAGTAGTCTTCTCGCCCTCTTTGGTATGTGTTTGACCACCATCTTCAACGGCGCGTGAGTAATCAGTACCAAGCTCGCGCTCCTCGGGCATTGATTTATAGACAAAATATCCACCACCGACGATAAGTAAAATAACAATGACCCAGAAGCCAATCTTTTTGACCTTGCGCATCTGCACGCGGCGTAAGGCTACGGCATCACGCGCAGCGCGCTCTGCGGCACGCTGATCTTTTTTAGTAGGACTCTCAGCATCCTGAGATTGTATTTGTTCGTTTTCCATAGACGGTAGTATAGAAAATTACGGGCCAAAAAGCGAGTTTTGTTTTTTGATACTGGGTTTTTTGCCAAGCGGTTTGAGTACTTTATCTGCCTCCTCGCGGTACAGACAATATTGGCATCCACCACTAGACGGCGGCAAAATATCAGCTGAAAATGTTTTATGAATCTCTTTTATGGTTCGTTCAAGCCACGAGTCATCGCCAGTGTACGGGATAATCTTTATATCAAACTCAAGCTTGGCATCAAATGCTGCACGGTCGCGCTTGCCGTTAGCATATACGAAATAGCCAGTATTAGAGACTTTAAAGCCAATGCGACGCATCAACCACTGATAGATTTCCATCTGCCGTTTGTAGCCATCTTGCCAATCAGCATCAAGGCTTACTTCGCCGTCTTTGCTCGTAGCCTTATAATCAACCACATGTAATTCACCTTTTGGATTTATCCAGACATCATCAACCGCACCAGTGATAATAAAATTGGTAGGCGTATGATGATACTGCACACCAACAAAATTCTCACGCCATCTATCAATCTCCGGATGATCAAATGGTATTGCATCAATACCGTAAGACTCCATCAACGGATGCGCATTGCCATTTGCACGATGAACATCAAATTCTTTTTTGAGTAAATGGTCTACCGCACTATTGAGATTAAATGGATAACCATCGGGCTCGCTGACACCCAAACGCCTATCAAGATACGAACAGCGCTTGCAACGCATATAATTTTCAATTTTTGAGCGCGAAAGCCGAAAAGGCGCAGAAGACTTTGGATCATAGATATTCGATCTACGCTTGACTGCCATTATATTGATTTATGATCAGAGAGCACTTGCCCTGCATGGTCTTTTGGCTTGACCTCGCTATATATTTTAGCTATCTTGCCTTTTGGATTTATCAAAAACGACATACGAGATATGCCCATATATTTACGGCCCATAAATTTCTTCTCACCCCACACTCCATATGCTTCTACCATTTTTTTATCAGTATCAGCCAAAAGTGGAAATGGCAACTTAAATTTTTTGGCGAATTTTTCATGCGAAGCAATAGAGTCAATAGAAACTCCCAATACGGTTATTTTTGATTTTTTAAAATTATCAAAACTATCGCGAATAGCACACGCCTCAATAGTACATCCTGGAGTACTGTCTTTTGGATAAAAATAAATTAATAGCCACTTGCCTACATAATCTTTGAGCGAATGTTTTATGCCTGATTGATCAAGCAGTGAAAATGCTGGGGCTTTTGTTCCCTCTTTTAATTGTGCCATGTCTTTCAGTATACCTAAAAAAGAGAGGAAAACCAACCTGAACGAATACCTCCGCGCTCAAGACGCCCCAATTGTACAACCAACATACGGTGACGCTCTGCCTCTCTCTGGTATGACTTGCCACGCAAAATCTTGATATCGATGCGGTCATTGACTCTGCCGATCTCGTGAACGATACTTTTGTGAAGCTGTATTTTGCTCATATACTATTAACGATATTTTCTAATAATCCCAGTAACGACTGCACCTATATTTAGCGATTCTTCGGCGAATATTGGTCTGTAGCTTTTGTTGGCTGGCTCAAGATAAGTAGTGCCATTTTTATTGCGCAAATATTTCATAGTCCACCCTCCGTCTACTTCTGCTATCACGATGTCACCCTCTTTTGCAGTTCTGCCATGCTCTGCTACCACCAAATCACCATCGCGGATACCTGCGTCAATCATTGAATCACCCTTTACAGTAAGAACGTAAGTATGATCCCTATTTTTTATTAAAAACTGATCAATGCTAATCATCTCTGCCGCCTCTTCGGCAAGTGTCGGGATACCAGCCTCTACTACACCGAGCATTCTCACTTCACCAAAAACGCTTGTTGGCACTAGCCGTCCTTGCGAGTCTTTATCAAGAGCACCTATCTCGATCAACTTATCTACTACTTTGGAAACTGCATTTTTAGATTTGAAACCAAGTAATACGGCGATCTCGCCATAGCTTGGCATTCGTCTATTCTTCTCATAAAAACTAATTATTTTTGATTGATAGTGCTCAATACTCATGTAATTATCATAGGTGAACGAGCGTTCACCTAGCAATAGTTGCCACACGAAAAGCTGTGGACAACTATATAAAAACTCTATACTATATTTTCAGATTCTTAATCTGAATAGCTTTAAGCTAATAAAGGAGAATGAGTGATCTTTGAGATACTTGTTGGTCTTGGGGCCGTCGCCCTTACTATGTTTATCGCAGTAATTATCGGACAGCGCGGCCAAGATATAGCCTACGATATCTACATCAGACGGCTCGTAAGGCGCGTAAGAAAAGAACGAAGAACCCCTAGGCACTAAACTGCCTAGGGTTTTTTATTTTGATTAGATAAGAATAAACTTATTATGATTCCAAAAAGGCGACGAGCAGACGCATTGGTTCGCCAGTAGATCCCTTTGCCAAAAAATCTCCGTCAGTCGAGCTCATGCGTGGCGCCATATCAATATGTACCCACGGAGTTCCTTTGATAAATTGCCATAAAAACATTGCTCCTTCTATCGCTCCGCCCCAACGACTCTTGCCTGAATTTGTAACGTCAGCAAAGACACCCTTAACCATGCTCTCGTATTCTTCCCACAACGGGAGTTGCCAAACATAATCGCCTGACTTTTCGCCAAGCTCACGCATTTTTTTCTCAAGCGCCTCGTCTGTCGCAAAAAATACTGACGCCTTTTGCCCTAGCGCTACTTGGGCTGCGCCAGTGAGTGTCGCTACATCAATGACTACTTCTGGCTTGTAGCGTTTTGAATATTCAAGCGCGTCTGCTAAAACCACTCTGCCCTCGGCATCTGTGTGATTTATTTCAATTGTTTTGCCATTCATCGTACGCAATATATCACCCATGCGATAGCTCCTACCTGATGGCATATTTTCAGCGGCAGGTACAAGCGCTACGATATTGCGCTTCACACCCAATTTCGCAGCAGCCACAAGAGCATGAATAACAGCCGCACCGCCAGACATGTCCATATGCATCTCTTCCATAGACATGCCGGGTTTGATGTTTAGCCCACCAGTGTCAAAGGTTATCCCCTTGCCGACAAGTACAATCGGCTTTTGTCCTGGCTCGCCTGCCATATATTCCATCACAATAAACTTTGGCTCGGCGTCTGACCCTTTGCCGACACCGATAATGCCGCCCATACCCAAAAGCTCCATCTCGATCATTCCCAACACCTGCACGTTGATATCTGTATTTTCTACAGCGTCCATCGCAGATTTTGCTAGAATAGCTGGCGTCATATCTCCGCCAGGAGTGTTGATAAGCTCACGCATTTTATTTATCTCGCCAGCGATAATCAACCCTCTACGAAAACCGTCTCGCATATCTTTATTTGCAGCGCCGATGATAACTATTTTCTCTACACCGCCCCATCCTTCTTTCGGTTTTGTCTTGTAGCGAATAAATTCAAAATTTGCCAACTGCATATTTATAGATGCTATTTCACCAATATCTCGAGCAGTAAGTGCAAGCCCAGCGAATGTAAAATCATTTATATCAATAACTAAAAATTTAATATGATTTTGTTTGGCGATTGTAGCCACGCGCCGAAAAAGCGTCTGCAATTTGCGACGCGTCATTTTTTTAAAAGAGTCTATGCCAATACGAATCTCGCGCCCTCCTGTTTTGGTGCGTGTGACCTCGGTATCTTTTGACTCGACGAGCACCACACGGGCAATATCCTTGCCATTTGGCAGTCGTTCAGCAAAGCTAAAAATGATTGGTTTCATCGCAATAACCCTAGCAGGTGGAAGACCTTTTTTCAATATGATAGAGTTGCCACATGTCAAACATGCTATCTACTATCTTACCTGTCTCAAATATTATACATGAGCTATATTTTGCTGATATTTTTGATGTGCTCATTGTCGCCATAATAATATACGCAGGGCTAATACTTTTTAAACGCACGCGATCAAATTCAGTGTTCGCTGGTATTGCAATCATGATAGCCATATATGCCGTCTCACAAGTATTTAATCTATACCTAACATCCCTCATCCTGCGCGCGTTTTTCG
Source organism: Candidatus Ryanbacteria bacterium (assembly GCA_943354465.1). GTDB lineage: Bacteria > Patescibacteriota > Minisyncoccia > Ryanbacterales > GWA2-47-10b > SICQ01. Next base: position 15,644 of record CALRCC010000001.1, on the reverse strand, counting down.
GAGCGTTCATAGTAGTTTTGGTAGTGATCTTTCAAGATGAGCTACGAAGATTTTTTGAATTTTTGGCGCTTTTGGGTACACGGCGCGAACAACATGATGAGACTACGGGGATTGCGCCATTAATCAACAATATCTTACAAGCGGCGACGAATCTCGCATATCGTAAAATTGGTGCACTTATCATCATCTCTGGCTATGAAAACATAGACCGCCATATTGAAGGTGGCAATGTTGTAGACGGCATTATATCGCAAGAGCTTTTGGAAAGTATATTTGATCCAACATCGCCAGGACATGACGGCGCAGTCATCATCAAACATAGTCGCATCGCTATGCTAGGCGCGCATCTGCCACTATCTAACGACTTTGAACAAATAGGCAAATTTGGCACGCGACACGCGGCAGGGCTAGGCATATCTGAGCGGTCTGACGCGCTCGCACTCATCGTGTCGGAAGAACGCGGACAAATATCAATCGCACAAAACGGTACACTAAAAACATTTGACGATATAGGCAAAGTAGAAGACACAGTGCGCGATTTTTTCAAAGCCAAATTTCCAACGCAAACATCGTCCGTATTGCACAACATCATTAGACACAATACGAGCGAGAAAATTGGAGCGCTGGCGATTTCATCAATTCTATGGTTTTCTTTGGTGTATCAAACAGGAAAAACACGCGTGGATTTAATACAAACTGACTACCGCGACACTACCAAAACAATAGCTCCATAACGCCTAACACGAGATTGACAATAGTCTAATACTGTAGTTTACTGAACTACAGAGGAGGAGCCGAGAGGTTCCTTTTGTGTTTGAACCTTACAATTGAGGAAAATAGGAGGAGTAATGTGAACGGCTTAAAGATTGCTAGAATAATTCCGCCACAAAACTGCGTGCGTCTGCCAGATGCGGCATACAAAATGATACGATTTTTCAGACATCCTGATGTACGCGTACTCGATGATGTCGTGCATGATGAGATAGAGCTAGAAAAAGGCGTCATTGTAATTATGTGTTCTGATGGTGATAGATTTTTGGGAGGACTTCTATCTATAGCTGGGATGTTTTCTACAAATCATCGATGGACTACACGCATCGCAAGCTGGATCAAACGAACGACACTTCTTTTCGTATGGGCATTCTTGCATATCTACCCGCGAATGCATGTAATGAGCTGGCACGCAGGAGCGCATAGACTTGTAAAAAATTCTCGCACCAATCTACCAGGTCGCGCCACTGACAAAGATTTGCTCGCAGAAATCATGGCGGCAATCGAACTCAAAAACATACACCAGATCATACTACTCGACCATTGTGCTTGCGGAAAGCTCACAAAGCATAACTTTACAGTGGAAGAACAATTTCATAGTATAGTACACGCGCGTGACCGCATCATATCGGAATACGATAAGGTACGCGCGTCAGAGGCCGTACGACTTGCCACAAATGGAGATTTTTCTGGTGTGGTCTCTATTCCGAGACTCAAGATAATCTGCATGTGCCAAGTAGACTACGGTAAACGCAAAGGGTGGTGGTGGAGACGGCGACTTCGCACATACCATACGAGCACAAAACAGCTCACCGCTGTCAATGCGACGCGACTTGATCCAACGCGCAATCCAGATATAGCTGATGCAATCGTTGATTTCCTAACACAAGCAGAATAATAAATAGCCGACACATAAAAGTGTCGGCTTATTTTTTTATAATTTGAAAAATCTATACAAGCTTGATGCCGTCAAAATCAGCAAACACCGCCTCAACCTCTATACTTGGGAATAAAGCGCTTACGGCACCCGCTGCTTTTTTTAGCTCACACTCGTAAAACGCTGGATCGACTGATCCGCCATATGCGCCACACTCGCTATGAGCCATCACTACTACGCGTGGCGTATGATGTAGCTTTATTGATTTTGCAATTTGATCCAAAAGATACAGAGAGTCGCCTCCACCGTCAGCAAGCCCTTTGGCGCCGCCGGCAACTTTTATAAGATCCACTTGCGCATACCCACGCTGTCTAGTGAACGCTTCAAGCGCACTAGAAAACCTATTATCAAAACACCAGGTGATACATGCGTCGGCTTTATAATGATCTTTATTGCTTGCGTGAGATATAATTTTATTCATATAAAAAAATTAATTGATAAACACAGTCAAAGTATTTTGATCATCCATTTCCAAAAATCCTGACTCGATCTCTATTTCTTTTTTTATACCAGAAAGATCTTCTGTCGTCATCAGCCCTTTTGCCAATACCGTCATAAGTGGGTGATGATGATCGAGCACCGTGATCTCGCCCGACGCGCTCTTCGCATTGAGTGATTTGGCGTCACCTTCAAATTCAACGCCCTTTGGTGAAAGTATACGAAGCATCATGCAGACTCCTCATCAAGTGCGCCTTTCATATAAAAGAAATCTTCTGGCTTATCGTCGTAGTCTCCAGCCAAAATCGCCTTAAAGCTAGAGATTGTTTTCGCAAGCGATACGAATTTTCCAGATATGCCTGTGAATGTCTCTCCTACGAAAAACGGTTGTGATAAAAAACGCTGTACTTTGCGCGCGCGCGATACAAGCAATCTGTCATCATCAGATAATTCTTCAAGGCCAAGTATGGCGATAATATCTTGGAGTTCTTTATAACGCTGAAGAACTTGCTGGACACTGCGTGCGGTATTGTAATGATCGTCACCTACAATCTTTGGGTCGAGCGCACCAGATGACGAAGCAAGAGGATCAACTGCCGGATAAATACCGATTTCAGTTAACGCGCGAGAAAGCACAATCGTTGAATCAAGGTGCGCAAATGATGCCGCTGGCGCAGGATCAGTTATATCATCAGCCGGCACATAAATTGCCTGAACTGATGTTATAGAGCCCTTTTTTGTAGAAGTAATACGCTCCTGTAGCGCGCCCATCTCTGATGCTAATGTTGGCTGATAACCTACCGCTGATGGCAAACGTCCCAACAGCGTTGATACCTCGGACCCAGCTTGCGAGAAACGAAAGATATTATCAATAAATAACAAAATATCTTTTTGTTCTTCGTCACGAAAATATTCGGCCATTGTAAGCGCAGTTAGCGCCACGCGAAGACGCGCACCAGGGACTTCATTCATCTGTCCAAATACGAGTGCAGTCTTGTCTATAACTCCAGATTCCTGCATTTCCTTATACAAATCGTTACCCTCGCGCGTGCGCTCGCCTACACCAGCAAATACTGATGCGCCGCCAGATTCTTCCGCCACATTGCGAATAAGCTCCATCAAAAGAACCGTCTTACCAACGCCAGCTCCACCAAAAAGACCTACCTTGCCACCCTTTATAAACGGTGCCAAAAGATCGATAACTTTAATGCCAGTCTCAAACACTTCGGTCTTGGTTGATTGCTCATCGAGCGTTGGCGCTACACGGTGAATAGGCCAGCGTTTTTCAAACACCATATCTTTTTTCTTGGCATCGAGCGGGTTACCCAATACATCAAACAAATTGCCGAGCACTTCCTTACCAACGGGGACCATTACCGGCGCACCAGTATCACGCACGCTGGTACCGCGGATCAAGCCATCAGTACTTGAGAGTGCGATGGCGCGCACACGGCCCGGTTCTAGATGACGCGCAACCTCGGCTACAATCTCGCCGCCCGCTGACTCGATAACAATCGCATCTAATAGGCGCGGGAGCTTTACCTTTTCAGGAAACTCTACATCGACTACAGGACCGATAACTTGAATGATTTTTCCGTTGTTGATCATGCGTTCTCCAGTGCGTTTTGTGTTCCAGTAATCTCGATAATTTCTTTGGTGATAGCAGCTTGACGCATTTTATTATATGAAAGGGCCAATGCGCTCGCAAGATCGTCTGCATTGTCAGACGCTGTCTTCATGGCAACACGACGCGCAGAATGTTCTGATGCATTTGCCTCGAGTACAAGATGATACGCCTGCATGCGAAGCAAATATGGAACAAGCACATCAAACAATATTTGCGGCGATGGCTCGATAATATATGGAATATCGCTGATATCGCGCGCTGTATCTTTTGCGATCTGGGCGAAGCGCCCATGCTCTGGCGCGATCTCACGGATAGTTTCTGCGATTCTTTCAATATTTGTCGGCAAAAATTCACGCGCCAATACTTCCTGCTTTAGAGTTGTGCGAAAATGAGTAGAGATTGTTAAAACACGATCCCACTCTCCGCCAATAAACCCGTTGATAATAATATCAGCCATAGGTACAGCATCTTCAAATGAGACGACGTCTCCAAAGCCAGAGAAGCTGCCAGCGAGCTCGAGACCGCGCATATCTCCATAGCGCACAACTTTTTTGCCTACAGCCAAAATAGCTATCGCCGATTTAGCTGATTCAATATTTATAATTGCGTCTGCTGCACGCAAAACTTGAGCATTGAACGACCCTGTCAATCCTCTGTCTGATGCCATCACTACGATGAGTGTTTTTTTGACAGGACGCTCTCTCGTCCACTGTGTCTCGCCTGCCAATTGCGCCACCTTGCGAAGCAAGCGCAACGCTTCAATAGCATACGGACGCGTACGTAATGCCACTTCTTGCGATTTGCGCATCTTTGTAGCAGATACTACCTCCATGGCTTTTGTGATGGTACCTACATTTTTTACGGCTGCTTTGCGCGTTTTGAGTCCTTGGAGCGATTCCATATTATTTTGCGAATATCTGTATAAATGACCTTATCGCGCCAGTTAACGCTATATCAAGCTCATCATCAATCATGCGGGATGATGCAATTTTCGTAAAAATATCATCGTGCATTGATTTAATGTATTCAAATAACCCGGCCTCAAATTCTTTAATACGAGCGCGAGGAATCTCATCAATATATCCACCAAGTGCCGCAAAAAGAATAACTGCCTCGCGCTCAAACGCGAGTGGCTGCAAATCAGATTGTTTGAGCACTTCGGTCAAAATCTGCCCGCGGTGAATTTTTGATTTGGTGACATCATCAAGATCAGATGCAAACTGCACAAATGCCTCTAACTCGCGAAATTGTGCGAGCTCAAGACGCAGGCGGCCTGCTACTTTTTTAATTGCTTTAGTCTGTGCGGCAGATCCAACTCGTGATACAGAAAGACCGACATTGATAGCTGGACGCAAACCTTTGGTAAAAAGATCCGACTCAAGATAAATCTGCCCGTCAGTAATCGAGATGACATTGGTTGGTACATACGCGGAGATGTCGCCAAGCTTGGTTTCAATAATAGGAAGAGCCGTAAGAGATCCTCCTCCAAACTCTCGTGATAGGCGTGCCGCACGCTCAAGCAAGCGCGAATGCAAAAAGAAAATATCACCCGGATACGCTTCGCGTCCTGGTGGACGGCGCAGCAAGAGCGAGAGTTCGCGATACGCGTCGGCATGTTTTGATAAGTCATCATACACAACCAATACGTCCTTTCCTTGATCCATAAAATATTCGCCTATGGCACATCCGGCAAATGGTGCGAGATATTGGAGTGCCGCTGGCGCTGATGCGGGTGCCGAGACTACGATTGTATATTTGAGAGCATCAGCTTCCTCTAATACGCGAATGATGCGAGCGATCTTCGCGCTTTTTTGCCCAATGGCAACATAAATACAGATTGGGCGATTGGTCTCATTTTTCTGATTTAAAATAGTATCGATGGCGATTGCGGTTTTGCCCGTCTGACGATCTCCGATTATAAGTTCGCGCTGCCCTCTACCAATCGGGATCATCGCGTCAATCGCCTTTATACCAGTATGCAATGGAACATTGACTGATTCACGAGCCACGACTGAAGGAGCCTTGCGTTCAAGCGGAGCTGTTTCTGCGCCATCAATATCTTTGAAAACAGATCCTTTGCCATCAACGGCTGTACCCAATGGGCTTACGGCGCGACCAATCATCTCTATACCAACGGGTATCGAAAGAACGGCGCCAGTACCACGAACACGCGCACCTACGCGTACTGGAGTCGCCTCACCCAAAAGAACGGCGCCAATAAAATGCTCTTCAAGGTTAAACGCTACAGCAAAAATATCACCATCTTCTGTCTCAACTACCAAAAGCTCCTGCGACTGAGCATTATAAAGGCCTGATATCTTTACGATTCCGTCGCCAGCCTCAACCACCAAGCCAACAGCTTCAAGCTCTGGCTCATCACGAAAGCCAGAGATTTCTTTTTTTAATTTTTCAACAAGGTCGTATTGCATAAGTTATTATTTAACGAAAAAGTTTTTTGATGCGCCTAGAAGCTGAATTATCAAACTCGCGCTCACCATCTACAGTAATGCGCACGCCAGCCGTAAGCTCTGGCTCAGTACGAAATACGACATCGTCGTGTTTTGTAAAAAGCGTGCGAAACGCGTCAAGCGTTTGCTTTTTGTGGTGACGGGCAAATGTAACTTCTATAAACTTACCTCCATTTTTTTTACGCTCAATTTCGCGTACTGCCTCTATAATCTCTGGCATCCGTCGCGCATCTCCTCTTCGACGCACTGCATCAATAAAAAACTTTATTATACTTTCATGCGCCGATGATGGTGCACCAATAAAAGATTCTGTGAGCGCTTTTGCATAGATGCGAGGAGTATATTTCATAACGCTTTTTGCTTGCGGATATAAGCGACCGCCTCACCGATAAGCTTATCGTCTACTTTTGCAGGTTCCTCATCGATAGCCTTGGCGATGGCCGATCGTACCAACGATCTAGCACTATTGGCAAATTTCTCAAACTCTTCACGCTCACGACTAGCGATGACATCTAACGCCGCGCGTCGCAACTCTTCCGCCCGCAAATCAGCTTTATGCACAATATCTGTAGCACGCACTTCAGCTTTTTGCTCTGCACCACGAATAATAGAAAAAGCCTGTCTATCAGCTTCGAGCGCGCGCTCTCGCATTACTTCGTCGATCTCTCCAAGCTTTTGCTTTGCGCTCACGGCATCATGCAGGCCTCCTTCTATTTTATCTTTACGCTCACGCATGATACGCAGGAGCGGTCGCCATACAAGGAATGTGAGTGCCACGAGCAAGACAAAAAAGTTCACTCCTTGCGATACCAGAAGTTTCCAGTTGATGCCAAGCTGGCCTGCAAGCTCACTCATGTAAAGCGTTTTTTATTTTTATTCTACGAATTTTATAACAAGCGACACTACAAGCGCGTAGATTGCGATTGCCTCAGCAAACGCGATAGCAAGAATCATGCCTGTCTGAATTTTTGGAGCGGCCTCTGGATTTCTACCCATAGCATCAACCCCTTTGGATCCTATCCAACCTATAGCCATTGCTGGCGCGATAGTACCTAATCCCATGATAAACGCAATCGACATTATTTTTAGTACTTCTGGATTCATAGCTTCCATAATTATATATTTTTAAAACTTCTAGTAATGACCTTTCATCTCGTCTAATGTGCGGGATCTTCATTCACAGCCATTGCCACAAATACCATTGTCAGCATTGCAAAAATAAATGCCTGAATAAATCCTACAAAAACTTCAAGGAAAAGAAATGGAAGAGGCGCACCGTATGGGACCAAAAATCCTATAATTATCAGCAATACCTCACCAGCGAATACATTGCCAAACAACCTAAACGAGAACGATATTATCTTAACAAATTCAGCTATAAATTCAAGGAGCCCTACAAAAGTAAAGATTGGATTTTTCAAAGTAAAATATTTTGAAAAATGTTTAAAAAACCCTATTGCGAGTATTCCAAAGAACTGTACGGAGAGCACCGCTATAATGGCGAGCGCGATTGTAAAATTGAGATCAGCTGCGGGCGCGCGCAACAACGGTACAAACGCATAATTACCATCGTGAACAGCATGTAAGCCCACAGATCCTACAATCGGCAAAAGACCAAACCAATTTGAGATCATAATAAACAAAAATATTGTCGCTATCAGCGGAAAGTATCTCTCTGACATACGGCGATTACCGAAAACTGAATCCATAACCTCCAAAAGCCATTCCATCAAAAGCTCAAAGATGCTCTGTAGCTTATCTGGGATTAATGATATTTTTCTTCGCACCAAAACAGCGACAAACAATAAAACAATAAGCGTGATAACAGAAAGCAAAAAAGAGTTCGTTACCGAGAACGAACCTATATGAAAGAGCTCCTCTGCTTTTATAGAAATTTCTGTCATGAATATGACTATAATGCCAAAAAATAAGGCTTTTTGGATATTGACATTTGCTAAAAAATAGAGTATAATGACCAATAGAAGTAGTGGTTATTCCACAACCAAACAGCGACTATGTCGCAGGAGGGTGTAAAATTGAACAGGATAGAAGACGAAAGGGCGCCGTGTAAAAATCACGGATTTGATGGAAACGATGATTGTTTGGATCTGTGTATACAAGACTATATAAAGATCAAACCAAAAGAAGAGGAACTCGGTCCTTGCCCGGACCACGGCTTCCCGCTAAAACGCGGAATGCTGAAGAAATTTCCAAGCCGTGTGATGTGCAGAGAGTGTGCAGCACGGTTTTGAAAACAAGCCGCTTGTGATCATCAGATCACAAGCGGCTTTAACTTTTTATACAAAGAGCTTATAAATCATATCTTTGCGCTCGACGACAACTTCCCATCCTTTATTGCGCGCAATCTTATATAATTTTTTATTTGGATTAAAACAAATCGCACGTTCCACTTTTTTGAATATCGGGATATCGGCCTCCGTGTCCCCCACCCCCACAGAATCTTTGAGAGTAAGATTTTCTTTGATGACTGCGCGCGAAAGAAGCTTCGCCTTATCGGCTACAAGATTCGCGTTGAGTACCTTGCCCGTAAACCTGCCTTTGCCGTCAAGCTCATACATACGGCCGTAGACTTTATCAAAACCATACTCTTCACAAAATAAATCCAATATATCTTTTGGAGAGTTTGATATGGCAAGTAAAAAATATTGCTTGCGTTTGAGCTCGCGCGCAAGCTCGCGTGTAAAGCGATATGTGCGATTTTTATGTACGCCAATAACTTTCCTAGAGACATGCCTAAAGTCTACGGCGCTGATGCCACGAATGTTACCAATAAATGCTTTTACGACAGCTCCGATATATGCTTCGTAATCGCCGTTACGATCTAACCAATCGGTTTTCGCTTTTGCAAAAAGGCGCACTGCGCTCTTTGGAAATATATGCTCGGATATCAGAGCGTCTACTATCTCTATTAGCAAGCTAGAACGAAATATCGTGCCATCAATATCAAAGACTGCTACTTTGCGCATGTATTATATTTTTTATAATCCTGTCAAGGATGCGCGCGCGACCTTATAAATCACGCCTGCAGAATCATCAGAGATATATACGGTCCCACCAGGCTGGATGAGAATACCTACTGGGCGGCCGAGTGCGCCAGCAGATGTAAGCCATCCGGAAATAAAATCTTCAATACCTTCAAAGTTTCCTTTCGCGTCAAGCTTTACGCGTACTAATTTGTAGCCAGTGGGTTCCGTACGATTCCATGACCCGTGGTAGGCGACCAACAAATCATACCAATATTCTTCGGGCCATCCTTCTTCGGGGATAAAACCAAGACCGAGAGGTGCAGAGTGCGCAGGCAAATCAACATGTGATGAGATTTCAAACGGCTCCATGCACGGATTGCGAATATAGGTATTTTTATCAAAATCAGTATCATGAATATTTTTGCCGTAGCAAATTGGCCAACCATAATTTTTGCCTTGCTCTACAATATTGATCTCATCAGGAGGCGTGTCATCACCTAGCAAATCTCTGCCCATCTCGGTAGCCCACATGCGGCCATCTACATAACTCCATGTAAAAAATGGCGCATTGCGAAGACCGTGTGCAAATTCTCTGAGATCTGACCCATCACTATTGACTGAGTAGATAGTCGCGCGTCGTTTATCGCGTTCTAGACATACATTGCAAGTCGATCCCATCGAGATATACAAGCGTCCGTCAGGACCGAAGCGCAATGAATAATAGTTATGATTGCCACCAGAAGGCAGCTGGATGACACGCCGAGGCGCCTCTGACTTTGTTGTATCTACCCGCAATAATCCACCTTCGCTCGCGACATAGAGCACCTGCGGCTCACGGTAATCAAATGCAATGCCGTGCGGGCGGCTAAGCTTTGTATAGACATCTTGCGCGCGCGACACTTTGCCATCTTCTATAGTAAGGCGTGTAATCTTTCCTTCATTTGTTTGTGAGACCCAAAGTGCACCATCAGGGCCGAACGCCATATCACGAGCACCAGGCAAATTTTTTGCGAAAACAGAGATAGAAAAACCAGCTGGGAGTTTGAGTGGAAAATCGGTTAGATTTTCGGGTGGCAGCTCTTTGCCCGTCTCAGGAATTTTTTTGGTAATATCTTCAGGTGGTGATTTAAATGCGAAGAGCGCACCACGAATATTGGGGCGGAAATAAAGAAAAAATCCCACGCCTACAACAACGACAAGGACAACGATCGCGATGATCTTTTTCATATATCTATGGAGTCCAACTTACCAGATATATGTAGATGATAATTCTCTTTATTTTATGCATACACCGAACTTAACCGATAGTCACTCCCTTATTTTATACCCAATCTTAAATAGATACCAAACCCAGTAGCCAAGGCCGATGATGAGGCCGAGAGTTAAGGTCATGCCAACGACCATGTTTGATTCAGAAATACCAAGCATCGTGTAGCGAAGGCCGTCAACGAAATAGAAAAACGGATTGAGGCGCACAATCCATTGGAGAAATGGTGGCATCATATGGATCGAATTAAATACGCCACCCAAAAAGGTCAGTGGCGTAATAATAAAAATGCTCGGGAGTGAGAGCTGTTCAAAATTTTTCGCCCACAAAGCCACCAGCATGCCAGCTAGTGAGAAAATGGTCGAGATGGCAGCGGCATACAGCAACATCAGAAAAAAATGTGCAACGGTAGCTTCTGTAAAAAATACTCCGATGGCATATACGCCAGCACCAACAATCACGCCTCGCACTACACCTCCCGCCAAAAATCCAATAATCATCTCAAGATATGAAAGAGGCGCTACCAAAAGCTCGTCAATAGAACGAAGCCATTTCATGATGTAGAGCGATGTCGAAGTATGTGAAAAGGCCGAGTTCATAATGTTCATCATGACGATACCGGGCAAGACAAAATCTATATATGCTACACCGGCAATCGTATCGATACGCTGACCCACCACATACCCAAAAATCAAAATATATAGGAGTGCGGAAATCAACGGCGCGCCGAGCGTTTGAATCCATACACGAAACATACGCCCCGTCTCGCGTGTGACAAATGTTTGTAATCCTATCAAGTTTGGCTTGTTCATAGTAATTTGCCCTCTTTTATAATTTCCAAGTATGCCTGTTCTAGCTTTCTCCCACCCGAAGTAAACTCGCTCTTATCACCAATCGCCGCAATCTTGCCGCCGTTGATGATAGCGATACGCTTGCACAAAAGATCCACTTCTTCCAAATAGTGCGAAGTAAGTAAAATCGTTTTGCCAGCTTTATTAAGATCCTGCAGATAGCGCCACAAATCATGCCTCATCTCGACATCCACACCTGCGGTTGGCTCGTCTAGAATCAAAAGGTCGGGGTTATGCACCATGGCGCGCGCAAGCATCACGCGGCGCTTGAGCCCACCCGACAGCGCCTGAAATTGTTTCTTGCTGTGCGCACCAAGTTCAAAACGCTCAAGTGCGTCATCAACACTTTTTTTACGAGAAGCACTCCGGATGCCGTAGTAACCTCCCACATACCACAAAATATCATATGGAGTTGCGAAGATATCGACATTGAAATCTTGCGGTGCTAAACCAATCTTTTTGCGTGCCTCGCGATAATCTACCACCACATCGATGCCAAACACTTTGATAACACCCCACTGAAATGACGCGATGCCGGTAGTGCATTTGATCGTCGTCGTCTTCCCTGCGCCATTGGGCCCCAAGAAACCAAAAAACTCTCCGGGCTCAACAGAGAACGATATATCTTTTACGGCGTCAGTAGACCCGTATGATTTACGTAATTTTTCTATTTCGAGGGCTTTCATAACTATTTTGTTACTTTACCACCTAGACACGCCCAGCGCGTATCTCATCGCGCACGCGAGCGACCATTTCATTGAAGTAAAAAAGATTGTGAATTGATAGCAGTGACATTGCGGTCATCTCTCCGGCACGCAACAAATGCGTTATATATGCACGAGAGTAAGTCTTGCATACCTCGCATTTACATTTTTTATCGAGCGGTTTCTGATCTTTTAGCAGCATGATTTTTTTCATATCAATTTTTCCAGCGCTCGTATATGCAAATCCTCTACGCGCATAATGAGTTGGCGCTATACAATCAAAAGTATCTGCGCCTGCCTTTATAATCGGCACGATATCTTCAGGATATCCGATGCCAAGCAAATGCCGTGGTTTTTCTGCTGGCAATTCATCAACTGCCCAACCAACCATACGTGTCATCGCTCGTTTGTCATCTCCAAACTCACCACCGATACCAATACCATCAAACGGCAACGCGCCGATAAAGCGCGCGCTCGCTCTGCGCAGATCTTCAAACTTACCGCCCTGCACAATGCCATAAAGAGCCTGACCATTTTTCTTTTTGTATTTCAAGCACAGCCCTGCCCATAAGTGGCTGCGATCGAGAGAACTCTCTGTATACGCACGATCAGCGATTGGAGATGTGCATTCGTCAAAAGCAAAAATGATATCGGCTCCAAGCTGTTCTTGAATATGAATTGATTCTCGCGGGCCTATAAAAACTTTTGCTCCATCGATAGGAGAGCGAAACTCAACACCAGCATCAGTGATACGAATCTTTTGAGGCTGTTGACCTGTTTTAATCTGTTTGTCGCTTTTTTCTTTTAGTATCTTGCCTGTGCCAAAATCATGCCCGAACCCCAAGCTAAAAACCTGAAAACCGCCAGAGTCAGTCATCAATGGACGTGGCCACTGCATAAACTTATGAAGCTTGCCGGCACGAGCTACGATCTTTTCACCAGGACGCAGATGCAGATGAAAAGTATTTGCTATCAAAAGTTGAGAGCCGGCAGAAAGAGCGTCTTTAGATGTCAAAGTCTTAACAACCGCACGAGTAGCTACTGGCACAAAAGATGGCGTCTCAACCTCACCGTGAGCGGTGCGTAAAATCCCGAGACGAGCTCGAGATTTTTTTGATTGCTTTATGACATTAAATGAAAACATTTTTATTCCCTTAGTAAATGCTCTATCTTTGCGGCAAGGATAAAATCGTTTTGAGAAAGGCCCTTTATCGCGTGCGTCCAAAGCTCAATGGTTACTATGCTATATGATATATGAATATCAGGATGATGGCCTTCGTGCTCAGCTAAGTCAGCTACTTTATTTACAAATCCAACAGCATCGAGAAAAGTGCCAAATTCAAATACGCAGCTTATCTTATCTGCGTTTGGTGCCAGATCCCATGTCGCACGTAAATCAGATATTTGACGGATAGCTTCGGCTCGCGTGAGAGGTTGTGTGCCACCTTCACACGGTACGCATTTTTGATTGAGCAGTGGATCTACCATATGTGTAGTATCACACAATAAGAAAAAACGAGCAAAAAAAATAAGCTATCTTTTGTAAGACAGCTTACCTCGCGCGCCGACTGCGCGCTTTGATCACATGCGTGCGCCGGCCCGCGACCCTGCGAAACCTCCGCGCGGTTATAGACAGAGTGCTCGTTGCACGCCAGTGCTTGAGACCACCGCGTAGGTACTCGGTATTGATTTCGAAAACATCACAGATGTTAACGAATGAGAAGGGTCGCGATACATCATCCAAAATCCAATCGACGGCTTCCTGAAAGATACGCTGGGCGCGTAACCCAAGATGTTTCTCGAGCGCGTATCTCTGATACGCCGAGACCGCATCTTCAAGTACCGCAAGCATAAGCATGCGCTCACCACTATCCTCCGAAGTCACCTTTGACCCTTGCACAATGGTACCGAAGAACACTTCGGGTAACATCAATTCGTGTTCAAAAATATTTTTTGATACAACTGGCAACGCACCACAAATCTGATGCGGATGCGTCTGTCCTTTCAAAAGAGTAAAGAATTGCAAGACACCCCTCCTGTGTTAAAGAGCATTTAGTACCACTATATGCCAGAGAAACAAATACGCAATAGCACTATTCAATCGCGTCAATCACCTCTTTGCTGTTCATATATTTATAAAATATACCAACAACGACCAAAGATACGAGTGAGAGTACGAGCGCGTATGCGCCGAATATATCTTCTGTTTTTCCAAAAAAATATCCGACAGACAAAAAGATGAGCGACCATAGCCATGATGAGATAAATATAATAATAGCGAAAACGCCACGATGCATTTTCGCGATGCCAGCTGGTATCGGCGCGAATACTTTTATGGCTGGCAGAAGTTTAGATATAAATAAAAACCAAGCGCCACGCCTACGAAACGCGAAAACAACTTTTTTGACTTCTCGCTCAGGGAACATCGTCCATTTTGTAATATAAACAAGCCCGTATGCGCGCACGACTTCATATAAAATAATATTGCCAACTGTGTTGCCGAGCGCTCCTACTATGGAAACAGAAATAATATTTAGATGTCCCAACGATACAAAATATCCAGCGACAATATACAAAACCTGGCTAGACGGAAAACTTATAAAACCATTTGCTATCATCAGCAAAAAAACGCCAAAATATCCTAGCGCCTGCAAAATTGATTCAAATGGTACGGAAAACACGCGCCAAACTTACTCAAATTTAAGAGGTAAGACCATGGCGTTAGCTTTGCTAGCATCACCTGAAGGATTTGCCGCCTCCAATATAAGCGTGCCTTTATCTGTTTTCGCAGCACCTGAAAATACAAGAGTCGCCTTATACGATATGAATCCTTCCATTTCTTTGAAGCTTTGAGCGACTGCTGGAGCGCTAGCGATAACTGTGCCAGTATCATCTTTTATGATAATTGGGAATGATCCATTGTGAAACCAAGATTCACGCGCATTACCATCGACAATCAAAGGTTTATCTGTCTGCACTGTGCCACCCGGCCTTGGCCAATCAATGCGGATAAGATCAATCTTTTCTATCTCGTTGCCTACATCTTGAGTAAATTGTTTTGATCCAATACTACATTTTGACGGGTAAGCCTCTGGATCAATGACGCCAGAACCTGCGCAGCTATCAAAATCTTTTACAACCTGCGCCTTCTGCCATGGAAACAATAAAAAAAAGACTGAAACCACAATACCGAGAACGACTAGACTTAAAAGAAACTTATAGTTCATGATTTAAGTTTACCTTGTCTGCTAATTAATACAAAGTGTATTAATCCTCCGGCGATTGTGCCTAACAAAATGGCGAGAAAATTAGCAGTAAAATCAGCGGCAAAAAGCATCGTAATAGTAAAAATCGCGAATAACCACAACGATAAAACCAAAAACGACGGCATCTCTTCTAGGTCTTTCATAACAACATTATTATACGCTGAAACTCGTTTGCGATAGCCGGCATCCAAAACCCACGCGCCGACTATCCCACCAGTGCCAGCGAGCGAGCCAGACAAAACTAATCCGTCGCCCCATGACATTGCGCTAAACATTACAAAAGATACTGCCGTTGAACCCAAAAAAATACGCAAGAATAGCTGACTGC